>DATAYX010000168.1:0-4622 GCA_036272355.1 Acidimicrobiales bacterium | reverse complement strand
GTCATGATGACCCGGGTCAATGGCGGGCAACCGGGTGGCACCGACGACCACGGTGACCTGGTCGGTGACGGACTGGCCCTGGGGGCGCTCTGGGACGAGTTGGGGCGCGCCAACGTCGCCTCGTGGCGGGAGGCCGGACTGCAAGGCGACCGCGCCTATTTCTACGGGACCTTCCCGGCGGCCGCCGCCGCGATCTCGAACCTGGGCGAGGTCCTCCTGCACAGCTGGGACCTGGCACAGGCGACGGGGCGTGGCTACGTCATCGACCCTGATCTGGCCGCGTTGGTCTATGGGCTCTACAGCGCGGTACCACTCGACGACAAGCGGGCCAAGGGCGTCTTGGGACCCGAAGTGACCATGCCGGCCGACGCACCCGTCGCGGATCGCGTGCTCGCGCTCTTGGGACGCCGGCCATGACGGCGCCCAACTCCGTTGCCCTCGCGATCGCGCGGGCGGCGACGGCCGAGACACTCTCGTTGGGCCCGGATTCCATGCGACTGTTGCTGGACGCGGATGCCACCGGGGGAGCGATCAGTGCGCACCATGTCCGGCTGACCGACGGCGCCCTCGGTGCCACCCCACACCGCCATACCACCTACAGCGAGGCGTTCTATGTGGTGGCCGGGAGCCTCGACCTGCTCGTCGGCGAGGGACTGACGCGTGCCAGCGCGGGTGACCTGGCCGTGGTGCCCCCCGGCGTCGTGCACGCGTTCGGCGCGAGCGCCGGCTGCGACGCCGAGGCTCTCGTGTTCATCACCCCCGGAATGGAGCGGTTCGACTTCTTCCGTCAGGTTGCGCGCGTCGTGGCCGGCGAGGATGACAGGAGCACATTGCAGAAGATGCAGACCGACATCGACACCCACCCCGTCGACAACCCGAACTGGAGGACTGCATCGTGAGCGAGCACAAGACCACGAACAACCAGTGCACCGTCGTTCCCGTGCGGGCGTAGCGTGGCGAAGGTGAGGCCGCAGGGCCCTTAGGAGGGTGCGATGAGCATCGAGATCAACCACATGATCGTCCCGGCCACAGACAGGAAGGCATCGGCACGATTCCTGGGGGACATCCTCGGCGTCGAGCCGGGCCCCGTGGTCATCGGGCACTTCGAGCCGCTGCAGGTCGGTGGCGTCACCCTCGACTTCATGGACTCCGCCGAGGTCCAGTCGATGCACATCGCCTTCGTCGTCGACGACGCCACTTTCGACGCCGCGCAGAAGCGCTTCGAGGAGCTGGGCACGACCACCTTCGCCGACCCGATGCGAAGCCAGCCAGGCGAGATCAACCACCGCTTCGGCGGCCGGGGCATCTACTTCGACGACCCGGACGGGCACTTCTTCGAGCTGATGACCAGGTTGCCCGGCTGATCCGGACGCTTCCCGGGTGGAGACCGGATCCACCCGCCAATAGACCCCCGGGTTGACGACCCGGGAGCCGGATTTCCCGACACTGGGTCCATGACCTTTTCCGATTATCTCATCGACATCAGCCTCATCGGCCTCGTGCTCATCCAAGTGAAGAGCCGGCGTCTCACCGTCCGGGCGCTGCTGCTCCCGATCGGGATCGTCGCCTACGTGGCGTTCTCCTACCTGAAGGGGATCCCGACCGCTGGGAACGACCTGCTCCTCGTGATCGGCGCGGCCGCCATCGGCGCGACCCTGGGCGGCCTGGCCGGCAAGTTCACGGCGGTCACGCACCTGGCCGACGGCATCTTCGCCAAGGCCGGCCTGGCCGCGGCGGGGCTCTGGATCCTGGGCACCGGCGGCCGCCTGGCCTTCCAGATCTGGGCGACCCACGGCGGCGGCCCGGCGATCACGCACTTCAGCGCCACCCACGGCATCACCAGCGCCGCCGCCTGGACGGCCGCCCTCATCCTGATGGCCCTCTCCGAGGTCGTCGTGCGCACAGCCGTCCTCGCCTGGCGCTCCGGGCTGTTCTCGGAGCAGGCGTCCCGGCTGCTCGGCAGGGGTTTCCCTGCCGGATCTCGCACCGCGGTCCCCAGTGGCCTGCGGTCCATGATGGACAGCAGTGACCGCCGTCTTTCCTAGCTCCAACGAGGTCCCGCCCCGATTTGGCAGGCTGGCCAATGGCCTAACCCTTCTGGGGTTGGGCCTCTTGGTCTACGGGGTCGTCGGTGGCGTCTCCCGCACCGACTCGAACGGGGAGAAGCTCGCCGCCCTTCTGCTGCTGGTGGCAGCGTCGCTGGGCTGGCTGGCCTGGGTCCTGGTGCGCAACTCGGCGACCGATGCCGTCGTCGGAACATCCCTCGTCGTGGTGGCGGCGGCCGGGGGGGCGCTCGCCGCGTTCTCGCCGATCGCGTTGCTGTTCCCGGGCATCGCGACGCTCGCCGCCTCGTCGCGGTGGCCGATGGCGCCTGCGGCTGCCGTCGGTGGCGCCGGCGTGCTGGGGGTCCTGCTGGCGACGGCGATCAACGGCAACAACTTCTCTGTCGTATGGGGTGGTCTGGCGGCGGTGTTCACGGCCTTCGTCACCGGCGTCATGAGGCGCCAGGCTGTCGCGCAGGCCGAGCAGGTGACGAGGCTCGAGCTCGCATCGGAACGGCTCGATGTCGAACGGACCCGAGCCGAGTTATTGGCGGAGCGCAACCACCTCGCCCGCGAGCTCCACGACGTCCTTGCCCACACGCTGGCCGCGCTGTCGCTTCAGCTCGAGGCGTTCGCGACGGTGGTCGACGCAGAGCCCGAAACCAGCCAGCTGGTCCGCGAGCAGCTCGAGCGGACGCAGCAGCTGGTCCGCGAGGGCCTCGGCGAGGCGCGCGGCGCGGTGCGCGCGCTGCGCGACGACGTCGCGCCGCTCGAGGACCGCCTGGTCACGCTTGCTGAACAACACGGCGCCGCCTTCGGCACTGCGGGCGCACCCCGTCCGCTCGCGCCCGAGACCGCGCTCGCGCTGTACCGGGTGGCGCAGGAGGCGCTGACCAACGTGATGAAGCACGCCACCGGCGCGGCGGCCTCCATGGAGCTCGCCTACGACGGCGACGTCGTCCGGCTCACGGTCGACAATGACGTGGCGTCGGCGAACGGTGCCGCCAACGAAGCGCTGGGCCGGAGCGGCGGCGGCTTCGGGCTGCGCGGGATCGCCGAACGGGTGGCGCTGCTCGGCGGCGAGGTCGAGGCAGGTCCCGTCGCCGGCGGCTGGCGGGTGCGCGCCGAGGTGCCGGTTGCCGGCCCCGCGACGACCGCGCCGGCGCCGGCTCACGACCCCCTCCCCTCGTGAGGATCCTCATCGCCGACGACCAGAGGGTGGTGCGCGAGGGCCTGGCCATCGTGGTCGGTGGGTTTCCGGACACCGAGGTCGTCGGGCTCGCCGGCGACGGCGCGCAAGCGCTCGAGCTCATGGAGTCGGTCGCACCCGACGTCGTCCTGATGGACCTGCGTATGCCGAACGTCGACGGCGTGGAGGCGACTCGGGCCATCCGGGAGCTGTACCCCGACGTCGCGGTGGTCGTGCTGACGACCTACGCGGACGACGACTCGATCGTCGCCGCGCTCTCGGCGGGTGCCGCCGGATACCTCACGAAGGATGCCGCCCGCGACGACATCCGCCGCGCCGTCGAGGCGGCCGCCGCTGGACAGGCGGTGCTCGATCCGGCGGTCCAGGCCGCATTGCTCAAGGCGGCCCAGCAGGGGGTGGCGCGCCCGGCAGCTCCGGCCGCTGCACCCGACGGCCTGACCGAGCGCGAGGTCGAAGTCCTGGCGCTGATCGCTTCGGGCCTCTCCAACCACGAGATCGCCGAGCGCCTGTTCGTAGCCGAGACGACCGTGAAGACGCATGTCAACCGGATCTTCGCCAAGACCGGGAGCCGGGACCGGGCCCAGGCGGCGGTCTACGCGCACCGCCATGGCCTGGGCGACGACCCCGCAGCGCCGGAAGGGGAGATCCCTACGCCCTGACCGGCCCGAGTCGCTCCGACTCCGTGTCCTTATACCCTATAGGGGTATTGGGTACTGGAACCCGGGAGAGGAAGGGCGCCATGCGGCCGGGCTACATCGACAACAAGGAAGCGATCCAGAAGCGGTTGCGTCGGGTAGAGGGCCAGGTGCGCGGCATCCAGCGCATGGTCGAAGAGGACCGCTACTGCATCGAGATTCTCGAGCAGGTGTCCGCCTCGACCAAGGCGCTGCAGGCGGTCGCCCTGGAATTGCTCGACGACCACCTCGCCCATTGCGTCTCCGATGCCGTGCGCAAAGGCGGCGACGAGGCGAGCGAGAAGCTGAACGAGGCGTCCGCCGCCATCGGGCGGCTCGTCCGCTCCTGATCGCTGTGCTGGCAACGGCCACGTTCCTGGTCGACGTGGGGCGCTCGCTGCGCGAGGCCTTCTTCATGTTCTGGGTCACGTTGTGGCCCCTGATCCTCGGCTTCGGTCTCTCGGGCGCCGTCCAGGCCTTCGTGCCCCGGGACACCCTGCGTCGCAAGCTGGGCGATCACCGCCCGCACGCCGTGGCGCGGGCCACGGTCTACGGCATGGTCTCGTCCTCTTGCTCGTATGCGGCGTCGGCCATGGCAAAGTCGCTCTTCGTCCGCGGCGCCGACTACATCGCCGCGCTCGTGTTCATGTTCGCTTCGACCAACCTGGTCATCGAGCTCGGCATCGTGTTGATCGT
>DATAYX010000167.1:0-3604 GCA_036272355.1 Acidimicrobiales bacterium | reverse complement strand
CGTGCCGGTGTGCTTGGCCTGGTACAGGAAGATCGGGACCCACGGCACGAAGAGCAGCACGCCGGCGCCGACCGCGATGAGCGCCGCCCACGGCGCGTCTTTCGGGTTGCCGTGGCGGCGGGTGCGCCAGATGGAGGCGATGAGCCAGATGGCGACCATCGCCACCAGATAGACCGACCAGTACTGCGAATAGAGCAACGCGGCGGTGACCAGCGCCACCGCCACCAGGTTGCCCGGCCGCGGCGCCCGGACCGCCCGCTCGAGGGCGAGGAACCCGAGCCCCGTCAGCAGGATGACCATGGCGTACATGCGCGACTCGGTCGCGTAGTAGACGTCGAAGGGCGCACTGGCCAGCAGCACGACCATCGTCCAGGCCACCGCCCGCCCGCCGAAGCGCTTCCCGCAGAGCCAGCCGACCGGGAGGGTGAGGACGGCAAAGAGCCCCGAGAGGGCGCGGACGGCGTCGTTGGACTGGCCGAACAGACCCATCCAGAAGTGCAGCAGGACGTAGTACAGCGGTGGCGCCCCGTCGTGCTTCAGGGCGTTCGGGAGCTCGTGCAACGGCAGTCGGGCGACGTTGATGGTCAGCGCCTCGTCGAGCCACAGCCCCGAGCGTGTCCAGAAACGCAAGAGGAGCCCTGCCGCGATGACGAGGGCGACGCCGACACCGACCGCAAGGCGCGTGCGGCCGGTGAGGGCGGGAACCTCGTCAGGCATGGGCCGCATGGTAGGACACCGGGTCGCGGTCTAGGATCATCCGCCGCCAGGCGGGGGCGCCTCGGAACCGACGAATTAGAGGCTGGAAGGAAGGGGGAGAGAGCTACGTGGCCCGTTACATCGCCAAGAGGCTGGCGCTGCTCATCGTCATCATCCTCTTCGTGTCCGTGGCCGCGTTCTTCCTTGTCCACCTGCTCCCGGGCGACCCGGCCACCACCATCCTGGGGCCCAACGCGACGTCGCAGAACGTCGCCACCGTCAACAAGGAACTCGGGCTGAACAAGCCCCTGTGGCAGCAGTACTTCATCTGGATGGGCCACGTCCTCCAGGGAAACCTGGGTCAGTCGTTCACGACACACCAGACGACGACGAGCATCATCTCGCAGTCGTTCCCGATCGACGTCGAACTCATCATCTTCTCGCAGATCATCGCGTTCGCCATCGCCTTCCCGATGGCGATGCGCGCGGCACGGCGGCCGAACAAGCTCTTCGACCAGGCCTCGAACGGGGGGACCTTCGCACTGCTGGCGCTCCCCCCCTTCGTCATCGCGCCCGTCCTCGTGCTGCTCTTCGCCGTGCACTGGCACGTGTTCCCGGGGCCGGCCTCCTATGTCCCCCTGACGCAGAACTTCTGGTCCAACCTCCATACGATGCTGCTGCCGTCGATCGTGCTCGCCCTGGGAGGGATCGTCGTCTACTTCCGCCTGCTCCGGAACGATCTGATCTCCACCCTGCAGGAAGACTTCATCACGATGGCCCGGTCGAAGGGGATCAGCGACCGCCGCGTCATGTGGCGCCATGCGCTGCGGCCGTCCTCCATCTCCATGCTCGCCTCCGCCGGTGTGACGATCGGCGCGCTCATCGCCGGCACCTTCGTGGTCGAGTTGCTGCTGCAGATGCCGGGGCTCGGCTACCAGCTCGTCTCGAGCGTGAACCAGGACGACTACACGGTGGTGCAGGGCATCACGCTCGTCGTGGCCATCGCCATCGTGCTGATCAATTTCATCTTCGACTTCTTGTTCACGATTGTCGACCCGAGGATCGCCCGTGAGTAGCGTCAGCCTGACCCACCCGACCAACGAAGCCTTCGCCGACATCAAGGGGGAGCTGGTCGCCGATGCGGCGGCCGATGTGACCAAGAAGAAGCTCGGGGTGTTCTTCTGGATCTGCGCGAGCTGGATCGTGCTCGTGGCCGCCCTCGCCATCACCGCCAACCTGCTGCCGCTGCACGACCCCACCCTCGGCAACTACAACTGGCCCCAGAACGGCGGCCCCAGCTGGAACAACTGGCTCGGCACCGACGACCTCTACCGCGACATCTTGAGCCGCCTGATCTATGGCGCCCGCATCTCGCTCATCGTCGGCTTCGGCGGTGCGCTCCTGGGGCTCGTCATCGGCGGCATCCCCGCCATGTTCTCGGCCTATCGGCGGGGGCGGGTCGACACGATCCTGAACACCGGCTCCTACATCTTCCTGGCGTTTCCGGCCCTCGTGGCCGTAATCGCCATCGTCTCGTTCTGGAAGCCGTCGAACGTATGGAAGATCACGCTGATCATCGGCGTCTTCGGCGCACCGCTGATCTTCCGCATCGTGCGCGCCTCGACGCTGTCCTACGCGACCCGCGACTTCGTCATGGCGGCCAAGGCACTCGGCGCCAGTGATTCGCGCATCCTGGCCCGCGAAATATTGCCCAACATCATGCCGACGATCGTCTCGTTCTCGCTGATCGCGGTGGCGACGATCATCGTGCTGGAGGGCACGCTGGCCTTCCTCGGGCTGTCGGTGTCCCCACCGACGCCGAGCTGGGGCAACATGCTCAACGAGGGCTCCCAACTCCTCGTCGGGGCCAAGGGACAGACCAACGTCTGGCTCGTGATCTTCCCGGCCACGGCGATGTTCCTGCTCCTCTTCAGCCTGAACGTCGTGGCCGACAAGCTCCGCGCCTACTTCGACGTGACCGAGATCAAGCTGTGAGCCAGCGGGAGAGCCGCACCCTCCTGGAGGTCGAAGACCTCCACGTGTCGTTCGCCACCAGCCGCGGCCAGCTCCAGGCGGTGCAGGGCGTCTCCTTCACCCTGGGCCAGGGCAAGACGCTCGGCATCGTCGGCGAGTCGGGCTCGGGCAAGACGGTGCTGTCGCGGGCGGTCATGGGGCTGCTCCCCCGCGCCTCGACGACGCAGACGGGGTCGGTCCGCTACGACACCCAAGAGATCCTGAATGCGCCGAACGACGAGCTGCGCGAGCTCTGGAGCACCCACATCGCCATGGTGTTCCAGGACCCGATGACGTCGCTCAACCCGGTGGTGAAGATCGGCAAGCAGATCATCGAGCCGCTCCGCATCCATTTGAAGCTGCCGAAGGACGAGGCGAAGGAGACGGCGCTCTCCCTGCTCATGCAGGTGGGGATCCCCTCGCCGGTCGAGCGCTTCGACGCGTACCCGTTCCAGCTCTCGGGCGGCATGCGCCAGCGCGTCATGATCGCAATCGCCTTGGCCTGCGCGCCGCGGCTCCTCCTGGCCGACGAGCCCACGACGGGGCTCGACGTCACCGTCCAGGCGCAGATCCTGGACCTGCTCAGCAAGCTGCAGACCGACCGGAACATGGCGATGATCCTGGTGACCCACGACCTGGGTGTCGTCGCCACGCGCACGGACGAGATCATCGTGATGTACGCCGGCAACGTCGTCGAGCGCGCGCCGACGAACGTGCTCTTCAAGAGCATGGCGATGCCCTACACCGAGGCGCTGCTGAACTCCATGCCGCGTATCGCCAACCCGAGCCACACGAGGTTGGTTGCGATCGAGGGACGGCCACCCGACCTGCTCAACCCGCCCGCCGGCTGCCCGTTCTCACCGCGCTGCCCGTACGCGCAGGACAAGTGCCACGT
>DATAYX010000166.1:0-11236 GCA_036272355.1 Acidimicrobiales bacterium | reverse complement strand
CCACCCGGCCCCGCCAGCCGCAAGCCGACGAGTGACCGTCTACGACCGGCCGTTCGGCCGCTACCTCGAGGACTTCGTACCCGGTGACATCTACCGGCACTGGCCCGGCAAGACGGTCACGGAGTACGACGACCATCTCTTCTGCATGATCACGATGAACCACCACCCGCTGCACACGAACGCATGGTTCGCCGAGAACGAGACGGTGCAGGGCAAGAACGTGGTCGTGGGGAACCTCGTCTACTCGCTCGTGCTGGGCATGAGCGTGCCCGACGTCAGCGGCTCGTGCATCGCCAACCTCGAGGTCGAGTCGTTGCTGCACCGCAAGCCGACGTTCCACGGTGACACCATCTACGCCGAGACGCGCGTGCTCGATGCGACGCCGTCCAAGTCGAAGGACGACCGGGGCATCGTGACGGTCGAGACCAAGGGGTTCAACCAACGGGGCGAGGAGGTGTGCTACTTCCGCCGCAAGCTCATGGTCTGGAAGACGGCCCACGCCCCGGCACGCCAGCGCCCCTACGGCGACGACGTCTGGGACTGAGGTCGTCGCGCTCGCGCCGGACAGGGCGCGTCGCTTCAGAACGCGCATCCTCGAGTGGGGCGCGCAACACCGCCGCGACCTTCCGTGGCGCCACACCCGCGACCCCTGGAGGATCCTGGTCTCGGAGGTGATGCTGCAGCAGACCCAGGTGGACCGGGTGGTGCCGCACTACCAGCGCTTCGTCGAGATGTACCCGACACCGGCCGCCTGCGCCACGAGCGGATCGGCGGAGGTGGTCCGCCGATGGTCGGGCCTCGGGTACAACCGCCGCGCCCTCAACCTGCACCGGGCGGCGACGTCCATCGTCGATCGCCACGACGGCCTGGTGCCGTCCGACGACGCGGAGCTGCGCGCGCTGCCGGGCGTCGGGGTGTACACGGCGCGGGCGGTACGGGCCTTCGGTTTCGGAGCCGACGTCGCTGCCGTCGACACCAACGGCGTGCGGGTGCTGGCCCGCGCCGTCGCCGGCACCCGGCTCAGTGCCACGGCGGCCTTCGCCCTGGGAGACCGCCTCGTGCCACGCGGCGGCTCCTGGGAGTTCAACCAGTCGATGTTCGACCTCGGCGCGACCGTGTGCAGTGCACGCCCGGACTGCGGCCTCTGTCCACTCCGTCGCCAGTGCGCCTGGCGTCGAGATGGCGGGGGAGACCCGTGGCGAGCCAGTCCGGCGGCTCGTCCTCAGAGCACGTTCTCGGGCTCCGACCGCCAGGGCCGTGGCCGTTTGCTCGAGACCCTGCGCAGTGGCGACGTCCGCGCCGATGAGGTCGCCGGCGCCTGCGGCTGGCCCGACGACCTCGCCCGCGCCGAACGCGTCGCCGCCGCATTGGTGAAAGAGGGCTTCGCCGACTGGCGAGGTCGTACCAATCCGGTGCTCCGGCTGCTCTGAGCGATCAGGAGGCGGTCAGGAACTCGACGATCCGCCGGTTGACGAGGGTCGGCTGCTCCACGTGCAGGAAGTGTCCGGTGCCGTCCACGATCTCCATCTCGGACCCCTGGGCCAGGAAGTCGAGGGGAGAGCCGATCGACGAAAGCAGCATGCAGCCGTCGTCACGCCCGTGGAGGTACAGCGTCGGCTTCGGCGTCGGCAACGATGCGGCAGCTTGCTCCTCGGCCAGCTCGGGCGTCTGGTGCGCCTGGTCGAACATGGCGCGGTAGTAGCTGATGGCTGCGACGATGTGCTCGGGGTCACCGATGGACTCCTTCACCTTGGCCACGTCCCAGGTGCCGTCGTAGCCGGGCGACCAGTCGCGCCAGAGGCCGTCGATGAAGGAGTAGTCATCGAGCGGGAGTGCGCTCTCCGCCATGGGCGACTGGAAAAAGAACATGTACCAACTCCGCTGCAGTTGGGCGTAACTCAACAGGTTCATGCCGATGGAGAGCGTCGGCGGTACCGCAGCGGTCACGGCCCTCCGCCAGCGATCCGGGTGGTGGGCGACGGTTCCATACGTGGCCAATGCGCCCCAGTCGTGGCCGATGATGACGGCGTCCGAGGTCGCTCCGAGCGCCTCGTGCAAGGCATTGGCGTCGCGTACGATCGCGCCGATTTGGTAGTGACCGTCGGGCGGCAATTGCGACGGGGCGTAGCCGCGCAGGAACGGTGCAACCGCCCGGAAACCGGCCGCGGCAAGCTCTGGCAGCAAGTACCGCCATGTGTGTGCGGTGTCGGGGAACCCGTGCAAGCACAGGGCGAGCGGCCCGTCCGTCGGCCCGTCGGTGAGGCAGGCAAACTCCAGCCCGTTGGCGGAAATGGTCTCCTGTTGTCCCATGCGACAGAACGTATCGCCCCTTCGGATGTAGGGTCCTAGCCGGTGAACGTCACGTTTTATGGCGTGCGGGGGTCATGCCCGTGCTCGGGGGATCGCTACAGGCGGTATGGGGGCAACACCTCGTGCCTCGTCATCGACATCGACGGGGACGAGCCGCTCATTGTCGACCTCGGCACCGGTCTGCGCGCACTCGGTGACACCCTGCAGAAGGAAGTGCGGGCACTCGGCACACCGCTCCACGCCACAGCCCTGCTCACCCACCTCCATTTCGACCACATCCTGGGCATCCCCTTCTTTGCTCCCCTGCACGACCCGGGCGCTCGGCTGACCGTCTACGGCCCGAGCCAGCCCAAGGGCACGCTGAAGGACGCGCTCCACGCCGCAGTGCAGCCGCCCGTGTTCCCAATCCACATGGAGCAGTTCCGTGGCGAACTGATCACGGTCGACGTCGGCGCCGAGGACTTCTCCATCGGCACGGCGAAAGTGATGGCACGCCCCATCCCCCATTCGGGCGTCACGCTCGGCTTCCGCATCGAGGCCGAGGGCCGCTCGGTCGCGTACATGTCCGACCACCAGGCGCCGCTCGATCGACGGGCCGTGCCCGAGGCGGTGCTCGAGCTGTGCCAAGACGTGGACCTCTTGATCCACGACGGCCAGTACACGGATGACGAGTTCTCCGCCAAAGCCGATTGGGGCCACTCGACCGCGGCCTACGCGGTCCATGTCGCGGCCGAGTCCGGCGCGAAACGGTTGATGCTCACGCACCACGACCCGTCACACACGGACCGCGAACTGGACAGGATCCTGAACCAGGCGCGGCGGCTCCCCGAGGCGAAGAACATCGAAGACGTTTCCTCCGCACACGAGTCCCAGTCGGTCGACCTCGGCAAGGCATAGGTCGTTCGTGTCGGGCCTGGACGAGGCCCGGTTCCGCGAGGTGCTCGGGCATTTCGCCACCGGGATCACGGTCGTGACCGCGCTCGAAGAGGGCGAGCCCGTCGGCTTCACCTGTCAGTCGTTCGCCGCGCTGTCGCTCGACCCGCCCATGGTGATCCTCGCGCCCGCCCGGAGCTCGACGAGCTGGCCGCGTATCCGCGAAGCCGGCGCGTTCTGCGTGAACATTCTGGAGCAGCATCAAGAGGCACTCTGCCGCACGTTCGCGGTGTCGGGCGGCGACAAGTTCGACGGCGTCGACTGGTCGTCGGGCGTCACCGGAGCTCCGGTGCTCAACGGCTCCCTCGCAGTCGTGGAATGCCGTCTCGGCGACATCTTCGACGGCGGCGATCACGAATTGGTCACGGGTCACGTGGTTGCAACCGAGGTCGGGGAGGGCAGTCCGTTGCTCTTCTACCGCTCCGGTTTCGGCCGTTTCGCCTCCTGAGGGGACACCCGCTACCGTTCCGGCGATGCCAGAGATCATCCCTTCTTCCGTCATCGACGACGTCGTGCTGGTTCGACCCGACGTGCACGGCGACGAGCGGGGGCGCTTCGTCGAGTCCTACCGGCGCAGCTGGTTCCCCAATGGTCGCGAGATGGTCCAAGGCAACCGCTCCGAGAAGCAAGCCGGCGCGCTGGTCGGTCTGCACTTCCACCGATTTCAGGCCGACTACTGGTACCTGCTGCGGGGGAAGATCCGTGTCGTCCTGCACGACCTGCGGATCGGGTCTCCGACCGACGGCAAGACCGAGGTGATCGACCTCGACGGCGACGTCGATCAGGGGGTGTACATCCCGCCCGGTGTGGCGCACGGCTTCGCCGCCCACACCGACATCTTGTTGACGTACTTGGTGGACAACTATTACGACCCGGCGGACGAGCTGGGCCTGGCCTGGGACGACCCCGAGGTCGGCGCGGACTGGGGCATCAGTGACCCGATCCTCTCGGGGCGCGACCAGAGCAACCCGCGGCGCGGAGACATCCCGGACGACGTCCGGCCCCGCCATACGAAATAGGCCGGGCGCAGGACCGGGGGGCCGTATGCGATTCGGGATCTTCTACGAACACCAGTTGCCCCGCCCGTGGGACGCCGGCGCCGAGCACAAGCTGCTCAAAGACGCCCTCGAACAGATCGAGCTGGCCGACCGGTTGGGCTTCGACTACCTGTGGGAGGTCGAGCACCACTTCCTCGAGGAGTACTCGCACTCCTCCGCGCCCGAGGTCTTCTTGGCGGCCGCCAGCCAGCGCACCTCGCGCATCCGGATAGGACACGGGATCGTCCAGCTGCCTTTCGGCTTCAACCACCCGGCCAGGGTGGCGGAGCGGATCGCGACGTTGGACCTCATCTCCGACGGCCGCGTGGAGTTCGGCACGGGCGAGTCGAGCTCAGAGATGGAGCTCGGCGGGTTCGGGGTGGAACGCGCGCGCAAGCGCGCCGAGTGGACCGAGGCACTCGATGTCGTCACTCGTCTCATGGTCGAGGAGCCGTTCGCCGGCCACGAGGGGCCAGGCCTCACCATGCCGCCACGCAATGTCGTGCCCAAGCCCCTGCAGAAGCCGCACCCGCCCCTGTGGGTGGCGTGCTCACGCCGGGACACGATTCACCTGGCGGCGACGAAGGGCATCGGTGCCCTGTCCTTCTCCTTCATCGAGGCCGAAGAGGCGCGCAAGTGGGTCGACGACTACTACGGCACGATCGCCTCGGAGGAGTGTGTGCCTGGCGGCTTCGCGGTCAACGCCAACCTGGCGTGCGTGCTGCCGTTCATGTGTCACGAGGACGAGGAGACCGCCATTGCGCGGGGTCTGGACGGCGGGCATTTCTTCGGATACTCCCTGGCGCACTACTACGCCTTCGGACGCCATCGCCTGGGCGAGACGAACGTGTGGGACGAGTTCGAGCAGAACCGCTCGGCCTTCGGGTTCGACCGCCGCGTGGCCGCCCAGCAGGGCCAAGTGCTCGGGGCCAAGCTCCTCGAGGAGGGCCTCGGCGCCCTCCGTGGGGCGATCGGTACACCCGATCAGGTGCGCGAGCTCATCCGGCGCTACGAGGAGGTCGGGGTGGACCAACTCATCTTTGTGAGCCAGGCCGGGCGCAATCGGCACGAGCACATCTGCGAGTCGATGGAGCTCTTCGCGCGAGAGGTCTTGCCGGAATTCGCCGAGCGGGCCGACGCCGCCGAGGCGGCGAAGGAGGAGCGCCTGGCGTCGGCGAAGGCGGCCGCCCTGGCCCGGCGACCGCCTCCGCGCACGCTGCCCGAGCCACATGAGGTGCCCGCCGTCCCTGCCCCCTAACCGTCACGAAGTCGATGGCCAGCGGGAGCACTGCCGCGGTCCGGTGAGCCCCGCGGATCCTGTTGAATAGGGGCGGTGCTTGTTGGTGGGATTTTGGCTGCCGTGGTCGTCGTGGGCATCATCGCGGCCGCGGTCTACCGCAATCGCGCGCGGGACGACGTGCACTCGGTCGAGCACTACCACCGTCAGCTGCACACGCTCGAAGAGATACGCACGCACCCTCCGCCCGGGTCGGAGGAAGCCGACGGGGAGAACGGACAGAGCCAGGCCGCGTCTCCGGCGAGCGCCTTCCGGGTCTCGGGTTCTTCCACGGTGCGCCTGACCGAGGCGGGCCACACCATCGTCCCGCCCGCGCCGCCGCCGCCGGTCAAGAATCCAGGCGAGCCGGTGCTCTTCGTCGACTCGCACCTGACGCCCGACCCGAACGAGCCGTCGAAGACCACCTTCATGACCGGTGTCGACGACAAGGCGATGCACTCCATCAACCATCGGCCGAAGCGCCTCGGCGCGCTCATCGCGCTGGCGGCAGTTGTCATCCTCATCGTTGTGCTCTTCGTGGCAGGGATGCATTCCAACAACTCGCCGCACAGGCATCCGACGTCGGGCACCGCGACCACGGTGACGACCGCGCCCACCCATTCACGTTCGCACCCGGGTACCGCGGGGGCCAACCGTCCGAAGAGTCACAAGACTTCCGTCACGACGACGACGGTGGCACCGGTCGTGTCCGCACCGGCACCCACGTCGCCGAACGTGGCGAACTATCAAGTGGGTGTCTCCAGCTACTCGCTCGCGTTGTCGGCGACGTCGGGTGACTGTTGGGTCTCCGCCACTAACACCTCGACCGGCGACGTGCTCTTCAGCGGTGTCCTCGCCGCGGGCCAGTCACACACCATCTCGGCCAGCGGTCCGGTCACCGTCGTCTCGGGCGCACCCGCGGCGTTCGCCGCAACGGTCAACGGCGTGCCGGCCCAGTTGCCCTTCGGGTTCCAGGCACCCTTCACGATGATGTTCGTGACGCCGGGGACGTCCGGTGGATCGTCGTCGCCCAGCACCACGACGACGACGTAGGCGGGAACTCAGAGGCCGGAGAAAGAGCGTCGGCCCAGGTCAGCCCTGTTCCCGCAGGCCGAAGGCGTCGAGCAGGAAGGCCAGCACCAGGGCCTCCTCCTTCCACGCGTCGTAGCGGCCCGACGGGCCGCCGTGGCCGGCGCCGAGCTCAGTGCGGAGGAGGACCCGGGTCGAGGGGGAAAGGGCACGGATCTTGGCCACCCACTTGGCGGGCTCCCAATAGGCGACGCGGGGATCGGTGAGTCCCGCCGTGACGAAGAGGTCCGGATAGGGGCGGTCATTCCCGTCAGGGCCGGTGCCGCTCACATTGTCGTAGGGCGAGTACGTCAGCATGCGGAAGTAGGAGGCCTCGTCCGCCAGCGGGTTGCCCCACTCCTCCCACTCGCCGACAGTGAGAGGGAGCTCGTCGTCGAGCATGGTGGTGACACAGTCGACGAACGGCACCTGCGCGACGAGCGCACGGAAGAGCTCGGGGGCCTGGTTGGCCACGGCGCCGATGAGGAGACCGCCGGCCGATCCGCCGCGGCCGGCGAGCGCCCCGGCACGGGCGATGCCGCGCTCGGTCAGGTGGCGCGCGCAGGCGATGAAGTCCGAGAAGGTGTTCGACTTGTGCTCCATGCGGCCGTCCTCGTACCAGGCCCGGCCCATCTCGCCGCCGCCCCGCACGTGCGCGATGGCGAAGACGACGCCGCGGTCGAGGAGCGAGAGGCGGTGGTGGGAGAACGCCGGGTCCATCGACATCTCGTAGGCGCCGTAGCCGTATAGGAGGCACGGTGCCGGCAGCGCGAGACCTTTGCGGTGCACGACCGAGATCGGGACGCGCGTCCCGTCGGGCGCGACCGCCCACTCGCGGTAGGTCTCGTAGCGCGCCGCGTCGAAGTCGCCCAGGACGGGCTCTTGTTTGAGAAGCGTCTCGGCACGGTCGTCGAGGCTCACCTGCAGGACGCTCGAGGGTGTGACCATCGTCGTGCGCCCGATCCGAAGCACCGACGCATCGGGCTCCGGGTTGGCGCCCAGCCATGTGGCGGCCGGGCTGGCGGGCGAGGGGACGACCCAGCCGGTGGCGAGCAGGTCGTCGCCGAAGGGGTCCGTCCCGGTCCCCGTCGGTGTCGAATCGGGCCCGGCTCGCAGCGGGAGGACCTGCACGCGGGTCTCGGCCTCGGCGCGCTCGCTCAGGACGAGGGCGCCGGCGAACGCGTCCACGTCCTCGATGCGGACGCCCGGGCGATGCGGGACCACCTCTCGCCACGCGTCGGGGTCGTGGGACCCGAGCTCGGCGTCGGGTGCGGCGAGGACCCGGAAGTCCCGGGCGTCGTCGTTGGTGAGCGCGATGAACCATCCGCCGCCCGTGGTGTCGGTGGTGTCTGCCGGCGTCAGGTGGTCCAGGGCGTACTCGACGCCCTCGCGGCGGGGCATGACCACGACGGGGACGGCCAGCGGCTCGGCCGAGGAGATGGCGCGCCACTCGCTCGTGTTGGTCGAGTGCAGCCCGACGAGCACGAAGGCGGCGTCGCGGGTCGAGCCGGTACCGAGCGAGAACCGGCGGTCGGTCTCCTCGTACACCAGCTCGTCGCCGGCCGGGTCGGTGCCCAGGCGGTGGCGCCACAGCTGGTGCGGGCGCTGGGCCTCGTCCATGCGGACGTAGAAGACGACGTCCGTGCCGGCCGACCAGGCCAGCCCGTAGGAGGTCTCGGGCACCATCTCGGTGGCGGTCCCCGGAACGATGTCGGGATCGAGGGGGCGGAAGCGCAGCTCGTACCTCTCGTCGCCGGCACGGTCGGTCGAATAGGCGAGCCAGCGCTGGTCGTGGCTGACCGCGGCGCTGCCGACGGCGAAGTATTCGGATCCGGCGGCCTCGGCGTTCTCATCGAGCAGGACCTGCTCCTCCTCGCCCGGCTCACCGGCCGGCGGGAGCTCGTCGCGGCCGTGGGCGGGCCGGCGGCAGTGGATCGCGTAGCTCTTCCCCTCCTCGGTCCGCGTGTAGTACCACCAGGGGCCGCGCCGGGCCGGGACCGACAAGTCGGTCTCCTTGATGCGCGCCTTCATCTCCTCGAAGAGGCGGTCGCGGAAGGCGGCGAGCGGCCTGGTCTGCGCCTCGGTGTAGGCGTTCTCGGCCTCCAGGTAGGCCAGCACCTCGGGGTCTTCCCGATCGCGCAGCCAGAACCAGGGGTCCTGGCGCTCGTCGCCGTGGGCGGTGATGACGTGGGGTCGGCGCCGGGCGACGGGCGGCGTGTTCTGGTCGGGCTCGCTGGGCATGGTCCGCGAGCCTGCCACGCTGCTCGGGCCGGTCACACGGCCATGGCCGACCTGATGTGGGCGTTTCGCCTGGCCGGGGTAGTTGTTACTATCTACATAGGGGAAATTCCCCAATCTCCCGACCCCCGAGGAGCCACGGAGCCACATGGCGACAACGGATCTCGACCTCGGCCGCTACCAGCTCGGATGGAGCGACGCGGAGGACTACATCTTCAAGCCCAAGAAGGGCTTGAACGAGTCCATCGTGCGCGAGATGTCGGAGATGAAGGGCGAGCCCGACTGGATGCGCACCTTCCGCCTGCGCGCCCTCAAGAATTTCGAGCGCAAGCCGATGGCGCCCTGGTTCGCCACGCAGATGCCGAACCTCGACTTCGACGACATCTACTACTACATCAAGCCGACCGGCGGGCAGGTCGACAAGTGGGAGGATCTGCCCGACGCGATCAAGAACACGTACGAGAAGCTCGGGATCCCCGAGGCGGAGCGCAAGTACCTCTCGGGTGTGACCGCGCAGTACGAGTCCGAAGTCGTCTTCCACCGCAACCGCGAAGACCTCGAGGCGCAGGGCATCCTCTTCACCGACATGGACACGGCGGTACGCGAGTACCCCGAGATCGTCCAGAAGTGGTTCGGCAAGATCATCCCGCCGAACGACAACAAGTTCGCCGCACTGAACTCGGCGGTCTGGTCCGGCGGCTCGTTCATCTACGTGCCACCCGGCGTGAAGGTGGAGATGCCGCTCCAGGCGTACTTCCGGATCAACGCCGAGAACATGGGCCAGTTCGAGCGGACGCTGATCATCGCCGACGAGGGCTCGCAGGTGCACTACATCGAGGGCTGCTCGGCCCCGGTGTACTCGACCGACTCGCTGCACTCGGCGGTCGTCGAGCTCGTCGCCCTGCCGGGCTCGCGCATCACGTACACGACGATCCAGAACTGGTCCACGAACGTCTACAACCTCGTGACGAAGCGGGCCCGGGCCGAGGCCGAGGCGCACGTCGAGTGGATCGACGGCAACATCGGGTCGCGCCTGACGATGAAGTACCCGTCGGTGTACCTGATGGGCCCGAAGGCCAAGGGCGAGGTGCTCTCGGTCGCCTACGCCGGGGCAGGCCAGCACCAGGACGCCGGGGCCAAGATGTACCACGTCGCGCCCGAGACGTCCTCGACCATCATCTCCAAGTCCATCTCCAAGGACGGCGGTATCACCACCTACCGGGGCAAGGTCCATGTCGACCCCGAGGCACACGGTGCCAAGTCCTTCGTGCGCTGCGACGCGCTCCTGCTCGACGACGAGTCCACGTCGGAGACCAAGCCGTACATGGAGGTCGGCGAGCGCGACGCCAAGATCGGCCACGAGGCGACGGTGTCCAAGGTCGGCGACGACCAGCTCTTCTATCTGATGAGCCGCGGCCTCTCCGAGCAGCAGGCCATGAGCATGATCGTCAACGGGTTCATCGAGCCGGTGACCCGCACCCTGCCGATGGAGTACGCGGTGGAGTGGAGCCGCCTGATCGAGCTGCAGATGGAAGGGTCGGTCGGCTGAGGTCGCCGCGGTGCCTCACGCCGGCGGCGACGCGGCGCAACCGGGCCTGCAACGTGGCACCATAGAACGATGCCGATGCGGGAGGAATGCGTCAATTTCCAGAGCCGCACCTACGCGTCGGGCGAGGCAGCCCGCTTCTGCCGCTTGGACCTGGCACCCGAAGCGCCCTGGCGTTGCCCGGAGAACTGCCCCTCCTACAAGCCGCGCATGGCGGACGTGGGCTGGGTGCACGGCAGCCTGGTCGAGCCGGCCCTCGAGGAGGAGCCCGCGGACCCGGGCGGGAACATCGCGGAGTTGCTCGATTCGGCCGAGGACATCGTGAACGAGGTCGCGCCCGGGGTGCTCGAAGAGGTGCGGGCCGAGGACGCCCGCAAGGATCGCTCCGCGAACCGCTGGTGGCGCCGGCGGCGCTGACGCGCCGACCTGAACTAGCGCCCGGTGAACTTCGGCGTGCGCTTCTCCATGAACGCCGTCATCGCCTCGACCAGGTCGTCGGAGGCCAACATGCCCGAGTTCCAGGTCGCGACGTAGTCGAGGCCCTCGGCCACCGTGCGGCCTTCGTTCGCAGCCAGCACGGCCTTGGTGCCCTGCACCGCAATGGGGGAGTTCGCCGCGATCTCGTCGGCCAGGGCCCGCGCCGCTTTGAGCACGCCCTCGGCGTCCCCGGCCACGTCGTTGACCAGGCCGATCTCCTTGGCGCGCTCGGCGGTGATGTCCTTGCCCGTGAAGGCGAGCTCGGCCAGGTGTCCCGCGCCGATGATGGCGGGCAAGCGCTGCAGGCTGCCGAGGTCGGCGACGATCGCAACCTTGGCCTCACGGACCGAG
>DATAYX010000165.1:0-3907 GCA_036272355.1 Acidimicrobiales bacterium | reverse complement strand
TCGCGCTCTACCTCTACAACTCGCCCGAATACCTCCAGACCACCTACGCCGCGATGAAGGTCGGGCTCGTGCCCGTCAACACGAACTACCGCTACGGGGACGACGAGCTCTGCTACCTGTGGGACAACGCGGATGCGGTTGCGGTGGTCTTCCACGGCACGTTCACGGAGCGGATCGAAGGGATCCTCGACCGCGTGCCCCGGGTGAAGGGTTGGCTGTGGGTCGACGACGGCACCGGCCCGTGCCCGGATTGGGCGACGCCCTACGAGGACGCGGTGAAGTGCGCCGTGCAGCGGACCAGAGCGCCGTGGGGACGCAGCGGCGATGACCTCTACATGCTCTACACAGGCGGTACGACCGGCATGCCCAAGGGCGTCATGTGGCGTCAGGACGACCTCTTCGCCCTGCTTATCGACGGCGGGGTCCGCCACTACGACGTCAACGCTGGGCTGGACGGCGTGCGGAGCGCGTTGACGACGTCGCCGGGTGGCGTGACGCTGATGCCCGCCTGCCCGCTGATGCACGGCACAGGCGCGTTCACGGCCCATACGGTGCTCGCCGAGGGCGGCCGGGTGTGCCTGTTGGAGTCCAAGAAGTACGACCCGGTCGAGCTGCTCGACACGGTCGATCGTGAGAAGGTCAACGGACTCGTGATCGTCGGCGACCCCTTCTCGCGGCCGTTGTTGGCGGCGATGGATGCGGAACCAGAGCGGTGGGACCTGAGCTCGCTGATGATGGTGATCTCGTCGGGCGCGATGTGGAGCGAGCCCGTCAAGCAGGCACTGTTGGCGCACCACCCCGGCATGCTGCTGGTGGACGCGTTCAGCTCATCGGAGGCCCTCGGAATGGGCGTGTCGGTGTCGGGCGGTGGCTCGGCGGCGAAGACGGCTTCGTTCACGCTGGGCCCGGCGGTGAAGGTGCTGACCGAGGACGGGCGGCACGTCGAGCCCGGCTCCGACGAGGTCGGCGTGCTCGCATTGGGCGGGCGCAATCCCCTCGGGTACTACAAGGACACCGAGAAGTCCGACCGCACGTTCAAGGAGATCGACGGCGTGCGCTACTCGATCCCCGGCGACTACGCGCAGGTCGACGCCGACGGAACGATCCATCTGCTCGGGCGCGGGTCGGTCTGCATCAACTCGGGCGGCGAGAAGATCTTCCCCGAGGAGGTCGAGGAGGCCCTCAAGACGCACGAGTCCGTGCGCGACGCGGTGGTGGTGGGCATTCCGCACGAGACCTACGGCGAGCAAATCATCGCCGTGGTGGAGCTCGTGGACCATGAGTCCGGTTCGTCGGTACCGGAGACCGAGCTCATCGAGCACGTGAAGGGGCGGCTGGCGTCGTACAAGGCGCCTCGCCGCGTGCGCTGCGTTCCCACGATCGGGCGCGCGCCGAACGGCAAGGTCGACTACAAGCGGCACCGGGCCGAATCGATGGAGGAGCTGGGGGCCGCGGCGGCGGGCTGAGGTCTCGTGCTGGTTGTCCGGGCTCACTGATGTTCGTCGCCCCGGTCGATGCCACGTCGGGCGAGCCGGAGTGGCGTGCGTTCGTCGAGGCGCATCCCTTCGGCCACCTGGTGGCGCGGGGCGGCCCGGACCGTCAGTTCCCGGTGGTGGTGCCGACGCAGTTCGTATTGGCGGGTTCGACGGTGTGGCTGCATTTGGTGCGGGCCAATCCCGTGTTCGCTGCGCTGTCGGAAGACGCCCGGGTCGTGATGAGCGTGGCGGACGACTGGGCGTTCGTTCCGTCGCAGTGGAAGGCGATCGGTAGGGAGGACCCTGGCTTGGGGATCCCGACGACGTACTACGGCGCGGTGCAGCTCCTGGGTGAGGCGCACGTCCACGACGAGCGGACGGCGCCCGGGAGCGTGGCGGCGATCCTGCGGCGCCAGCTGGCGACGTTCCAGCCCGAGGTGCCCGTGGCCGATCCGGCGGAGGTGCATGCGGCGAAGCTGATGGGCATCCTCGGGATCGAGATCCGGGTGTCGCAGGTGCTCGCCAAGTTCAAGTACGGCGGGAACGTCGACGCCGCGCATCGGCGGGCGGTGGTGGCGAGGCTGAACGAGCGCGGTGGTCCCGGTGACGAAGCAGCGGCAGAGCACGTGCTGCGTCGGCTGGAGGGCGGCTAGCGGCGCTTGCTCGGCGCCAGCCGACCGACGGGCTGGTCGGCTATTCGGCTGCCTTGGCGAGGCTGTCGAGCGTCTGCGCCATCTGCCGTTCGGCGGTGCCGGCGCTGTGCTCACCCATGACGCGGGCGATCGCCGCGAACCACGGCTTGCGCTTGTCCACCCACGACTCGGTCACGCGGCAGCCGCCGTCGGTGCTCTCGAATTCGTAGCGCCAGTTGGCCACCTCGAGTGGGCCCGAGGTCACGGCAAACTCGAACACCTTGGCGGGCTCGCACCCGACGACGGTCACCTTGGTCGACCAGCGCCGGATGCCGTTGCGGTTGTTGCCTTTGAACACCGCGCCGAGAGCCGGGCCGGTCGAACCGTTCATCCATTTGCCGCCGGCGTTCTCGGGCGACCACTCGCCCATGCGAGGGAGGTCGGCAACGAGCTCCCAGACCTTTTCGGCGGGCGCGGCGATGTCGCGGGATGCAGCTATGGGGTACGCCATGGCGGCAAACCCTACTTCGGGGTCAAAAGCCTGTCCTCCTTTCATCGTCCGTGCTAAAAGTACGGAAGTGCGTGGATGTGTTCCATGCCGAAATCCAGAGCGCGGCGGGCTCGACGCACCGTTGCCCTACTGAGAACCGGGAGTTGGGATGCGTTCAGTGGTGCGGGTATTGACGGTCGGCTTCGCGATGGCAATGGCGGCATTGCCGCTCATGCTCACCGGGGGAAGCACAGTGGGGGCAGCGAGGGCCCACGACGCGCTCACTGCGCCGGCACAGGTGAGCGCGTCGAACTGGACGACGATGCCCACCACGGCCACCCCGAACGCGACGAACGCCGACCAAGGTGTCTCGTGCGTCACCTCCGTGTTCTGCATGGCCGTCGGGAACGGGTACGACCTCTCGACTCCCGCCACGACGGCCGAGTTGTGGAACGGTTCGACCTGGTCGCCGCTCGTCATGCCAACCGTGCCGAATTCGGCCGGCGGCGCAATCCTCGCCGGCGTCTCGTGCGTCACCGTCAATTTCTGCATCGCGGCCGGCTACGCGTACCCCCCGGCTGACCAGTCCCTCTACACGTCGCTCATCGAGCAGTGGAACGGGAGCACCTGGAGTGTGGTGCAAAACACCAACGCACCCGCCTCGGACAATTACCTCTACGACGTCTCCTGCTCGAGCACGAGCTTCTGCGTGGGTGCAGGTGGCACCGCCACCGCGCCCTACGTCGAACAGTGGAACGGGTCGACCTGGACGCCCATAAGCCTGACCAATCCGACGGGAGCAACCAGCGGCTATTTCAACGCCGTTTCCTGTGTGACCGCTTCGTCGTGCATGGCGGTCGGCGGGGAAACCGTCGCCGGAAAGCAACAGCCTCTCGCCCAAGTATGGAACGGCTCCGCTTGGACGGTGACGGCCACTGTTCCAACCATTTCTACAGATAGCTACGGCTTCAACGGCGTGTCGTGCGCCGGGCTGAGCTCGTGCGTCGCCGTAGGCGGCAACCACAACATCAATGTTGCCCTCACGTGGAACGGTTCGTCCTGGACGCGAGCAACCGTCCCCACCCCGTCGGGCGGCGGCAACCTCAACGCGATCAGCTGTTTCAGCGCAACCTCGTGCACGGCGGTCGGCACGCTGGGCTCTGGCGGATTGCAAGGCGCCACGCCGCAAGCGATCACGTGGGACGGCCAGAACTGGACCCAGGCGGCAACACCGGCGCCCCCGCCGTCGTCCACTGGGAGCACCTACTACGCCATCGACTGCATCACTGACTGGGCGTGCGTTACCGCGG
>DATAYX010000164.1:0-5336 GCA_036272355.1 Acidimicrobiales bacterium | reverse complement strand
TGTCCCCTGGTCGGGGAGCTACGGGGTGGTGACCGCCACGCGGCCGCCGTACACGACGAGGCCGTAGATGACGAAGATGCCGATGCCGATGTAGGCCAGCGACCAGATGGGGTAGTACGGCATCCACCAGATCGCGCTGATGGCGAGGACGGCACCGGCGAACACGCCGATCCAGCGGCTGATCTGCGAGCGGGCCATGACGCCGAGCGCGCAGAGGATCAGCAGGATCCCGACGATCAGCCAGAGCCAGCCGTAGTTCTTGAGGGTCGTGCCGAGCAGAGCGTTCTGCAGGTTCTCCGGCAGCGCCCCCTTGTAGCGGAAGGCCCAGATGCCGTCGAAGATGCGCATGATCCCGGCCACGCCCAGGACCAGGGCCGAGAAGACGAGCCAACCTTTTCCGTCGTTGTCCATGTTCTTACCTCCTACGTAAACGCGGGGCCCCATTGCGGGTCCCCGTTGCCCCGGCCGGGTGCGCCCACCAGCAGGGCGGCCCGGCACTCGGAAATTGAGGTTAAGCCCGCATGCTCCAGAAATCGGGGATGGAGACCGGGGCGCGCCGGCGTCGGTGGGCTCATGCGTCGGAGCGGACGGCCCGACACCGAGGTCATGGAGCAGCAAGACCCCAGGTCAGGACCTAGGAGCGTTTGGGGCCGTCCCCGGCTCAGTCGGGCTCGCCGAAGTCGTCGTCCACGGCGTCGTCGTCGGGCGGCGTGGTCTGCATCCGCTCGATCCAGCCGCCGAGCCGCCGGCCCAGCTCCTGGACGCCACCGGCCGCCCGCTCGAGGATGCGGGAGAAACGCTCGCGGTAGTGCGCCACCGCGTCCTCGAACTCCTCGGACGGGGGCGGTTCGTGGCCCCGCCGCGGGTAGTCGCCGTCACGGATGCGGTCGAACGCGCCGGTCTGCACCCACTCCATGAGCTCCTTCACCCGTTTGACCGCGACCGGGTGGGTCAGGTTGAGCTCCGACCAGAAGCGAGTGTGGCGCGAGAAGAGGTCGTCCTCGCTGTCGTAGTCCGCACACTGCTGGAGGAAGACGTCGAAATCCATGCCGGGCACGGACCCGCCCGCGAGCGCCATCAGCACCCGGCAGGGCTGCAACGGGTCGGCCATGATCAGCGCCGCCGCACGGTCGGCCGAGAGCTCGGCGGCACGGTGCCACTCGAGGAGCGCGAGGTACATGGCGCGCACGGGGAGGCCGAGCAGCAGCGAGCGCGGCAGCGCGCCCTTCAGGAACTGGCTCAGCAGGATCAGGGCGGTCGTGTAGTAGTAGTGCTCGGACAGCACGTGCGAGACCTCGTGGCCGAGGACCGTCTCGACCTCCTTGGTGTCGAACGCGCGCAGCAGCGAGGAGTTCACGACGACGAGCGGGGTCTTGGCGCCGATCGTCATGGCGTTGATCTCCGGGTCGCTGACGACGTAGAGGTCCGGCGTCGTCTCGAGGTCGAGGACCCGCGAGCACCGGACGTAGGTCTGGAAGACCTCGGGCACCTGGCCCGGGCCGAGGCGGATGGCGTTGCCCATGACGATCTGGCGCAGCCGGCGCTCGTGCCCGAGGTCGGTGAGCCGCTTGATGACGGTGTCGAGCAGCGGCACCGAGTGCAGGGCGGAGGTCGCCGCCTTGTCAGCCGGGTGCTCGTAGGCCTTCGGGCTGATCTGCTCGTAGCCACGGACCACTTCGATCGCCACCGGCGGCCTCCTGTCCTCGCGTCGAAAGCCGAATTTAGGTCAGGCGTGGCTCGCCGCGTCCGGCGGTTGTGGAGATGTTGCGCGGGCGGCCCTGCGCCGCAGCCGGCGCCGGGCGTCAGAGCCGGCTGTTGTAGTTCGAGATCGTCTGGTCGACGCCTGATTGTGCGTCGTTCACGGCCTTCGGGGCTGTCACGCCCTGCGTGAACATGGAGATCTCGGCGTTGAGGACGTCCGTGCGGACGTCGGCATAGGGGCCGATGACCGAGCCCGACGTGGCCGCGGAGTTCACGCCGTTGTTGATCTCGTTGTACGCGACCTTGTAGCCCGGGTTGGTGGCCCAGAGATGCTGCACCGTCGCCGTCTGGGTCGACGACTTTCGGACAGGTACGTAGCCGGTTCCGGCGGCCCAGGTGGCGACGCTCTGTGTGTTCATGAGATAGGAGAGAAACGTCCACGCCGCCGCCTGGTTGAGGGCGGGCACCTTGTTCGAGATGTAGACGCCGGAGCCCCCCGGTTCTATCCCACCCTTGACCGACGAGCTGTACACCGGGAACGGTCCCACCCCCAGTTTCACGTTGGCGTACTTCCCGCTGCCGAGGAGCTGCGTCACGGTGCCGAGCGCGGCCGACGTCTCGATCGTCATGCCGTATTTCCCGCTCCCGATGCCGAAGAGGTTGTCGTACTGGTTGGGCCCGGTCGACGGGTTTGTTGTGGCGTCGCCCGAACGCACGAGCTGGCGCAGCTGGTTGAAGATCGAGACCGAGGTCTTGTTGTTGAACACGCCCTTGGTGGCCCGGGCGCTGCGGCCGTTCTTGTTGTTGACGAACAGCTGGTTCGCCGAGGCCAGCCAGGTCTCGAGATGCCAGGGATCGAGCACCAGCCCCATCCCGCTGCCCGAGGACTTGAGCGCCTTGGCGTCGCTCAGCATCTGCGACAGGGTGAGCGGGGGGCTGTTCGGGCTGAGGCCCGCCTTGGTGAATGCGTTCTGGTCGTAGTACACGATCGGCGCCGACACGGCGAAGGGCATGGCCCACTGCACACCGTTCACCTTCCAATAAGCGAGCGGTCGCGGCAGGAAGTCGCTGGTCGAGTACTTGGCCGCGTTCATGCATGACTGCACGGGTAGGAACGTTCCGGTGTCGACCGCTGTCTGCGTTCGTTCGTCCCCGAGCTGGACGAGGTCGGGGAGCTGGCCGTTGCTCAGCCCGGCCGTGTACTTCGTCCAGGTGTCGTCGTAACCGTTCTGGGTGACCAGCGTGACGTGCACCTTGGACTGCGACGAGTTGAACGCGCTCGTGATCCCCTGCAGCACCGTGAGGTTGGCCGACGAGGCCGACTCCCAGAACGTGATGTTCACGGCTCCCTGGTGCTTGGACAACGTCGAGAGGTTGCAGCTCGGCAGCTTGGCCGAGGCGCCGCCGGCCGGCGCGGCGGCAGGCAACATCGCCGCGGCCGTTGCCACGGTTGCTGCGGTGGTCACGAAGACGCCGGCGGCGGCGAAGCGGAGTGCTCGGGTGAGTTGCATGCCTATTACCTACCACCAGGCTGACCGCTTGCTACAGGCACGCGTGAGGGACCTTCGTCACTTGACCGCGCCGGCGGTCAGGCTGCGCACCAACTGCTTCTGGAAGATGAGGAGCAGGATCACCAGTGGCACGAACGCAATGACAGCGCCCGCGAGCGATACCGGGATCTGCGACACCTGGGAACCGAGCAGCTGCTTCAGCCCGAGCTGCACCGTGTAGAGGGGCGCGGAGCCGCCTGTGGACACGAGCGGCCACAGGTACTGGTTCCACGCGCCGAGGAAGGAGAAGACGGCCAGCGCGGCCAGCGACGGGCGGGCCAGCGGCACCGCCACCCGCGTCATGAACCGAAGGTGGCCGTAGCCGTCGAGCTGGGCCGCCTCTTGCAGGTCACGCGGGATCTGCAGGAAGGCCTGGCGCATCAGGAAGATGCCGAAGCCCGTGGCCAAGAAGGGGACGGACAGGCCCTCGTAGGTGTTGAACCAGTGCAGCGAAGTCACCGTGTCGAGGTTCGAGATGAATGTCACCTCGAGCGGGATCATCAGTGTGGCCAGGCAGACGACGAAGAGCGTGCGCTTGAACGGGAAGCGTAGGAAGGCGAAGGCGTAGGCGGCGAGGATCGAGGTGACCAGCTGGCCGACCACGATGATCGCCGTCATGATGGCCGACGTCGCCATGTACTTGGACATCGAGCCCGAGGTCCACGCGGTGACGTAATGGCCCCATTGCGGGTTGGTGGGGAAGAGCGGAGGCGGTTGGTGCACCAGTTGGTCGGCGGGCAGCAGCGAATTCACGACCGTCACGTAGATCGGGAACAGGATGATGATGGCGAAGACCGTCAGCACCGCGTACGTCCCCAATGTGCGCAGCCGGCGGCGTGGCCGGCGCGGCCCCGGGTCCGGGTCGGCGTCCTCCGGCTCGGGCGCCGGCGGCTCGGGTGGCGCCGTGTCGTCCGGCCGTTCCAGGTCCGTCACGACGAACGCGCCCGTGCCCGTGGTGCCCTCAGCGGGCATAGCTCACCCTCCGCTCGAGGAAGCGCAACTGCAGCAGCGTCATGGCGAGGGTGATGAGGAACAGGGCGGTCGCCATGACGGCGGCCGCGCCGGTGTTGTTCCCCACCGCCGGTGAGTTCGTGTTGACGATGTTGTAGATGAGCACGTTCGTGTGCAGGCGCACGGTGTTCATCGGGCCGATGAGGATGTCGATCGCGCCGAATGCCTGCATGGCATAGATCGTGCTGACGACCACAGCGAAGAAGATTGTGGGAGAGAGGAGCGGCACGGTCATGCGCCAGAACCGTGTCCACGCATTCGCGCCGTCGATGCGTGCCGCCTCCAACAGCTCGTCGGGGACCGACTGCAGCCCGGCCAGCATGATGATGAAGGCCAGCCCGAGGAACTGCCAGATCGTGATGAGCGCGACGGAGGGCAGCGCCCACGTCGTGCTCTCGAGCGCTGGCGGGTTCGGGTTGATGCCGAGCCAGGGGAGCAGGCCGACCACCGGGTTGAGCAGCGTGCCGAAGACGACCGACGCCACCGCCACCGACGAGACAACCGTCGAGGAGAAGATCACCCGGTAGACCGCCATGCCCTTGAGCTTGCGGTGTGCCGCCACCGCCAGGGCGAGCCCGAGGATCAGGCTGATCGGGATCACGAGCACCACGAAGATCAGCGTGGTCACGAGGCTCTGCGTGAACTGCGTCGAGGTCAGGGTCTGGCTGACCTGGTGGAACCCCACGTAGTGCGCCGGCAGGCCCGGCACCGACGACGTCTGGTACAGCATCAGCGTGAAGTTGCGGATGAAGGGATAGAAAGAGAAGACGCCGAACAGGACGAGCGCAGGCAAGAGGAGCCCGTAGGCGAGCAGGGCCTCCTTCCGCCGGCGTGTGCGTAGCCCGTACCGCGTCTCGGGCGCCACCGCGACATCCGCCGCAGAGTCTGCCGGTTCCGGCGCCCCGCCGACCCCGGCGGTCACGGTCGTCACGTCGGCCCCAACCGTTCCCCCGTCTCCGCGTCGAAGAGGTGGTAGGCCCCTGGGTCCGCCGCAACCGAGATCCGCACCGACTCGCCGATCGCCGGCTTCGGTGCCGCCGCGCCCTGGCGCACGATGAGCCGCGTGCCGGTCTC
>DATAYX010000163.1:0-4065 GCA_036272355.1 Acidimicrobiales bacterium | reverse complement strand
CGCGCCGATGGAGAACCCGACGGAGCGGACGCGGGCCGGGATGGCGAGCGACAGGGACGACAGGACCCCCGGGCCGACGATGGCGAGGCAGGCGACGATGCCGGCGTTCCCGAAGAAGGCGAGCGGGACGTTCGGCGCGAGGGCGAACAGGACCGCGAACCCGCCGGCGGCGAGCGAGGCGATGGCGAGCATGCGGAACACCAGCCCCACGTCGCGCCGGGCGAGGCGGGTCGCGATCGTCGCACCCACCGCGAGGCCGATGAGGTCGAAGACCTCGACCGGTGCGGTGAGGTAGGCGCGCTGGAGGGCATCGAGATGGAAGGTCTGCTGGTACTGCAACGAGGCCAACGAGGCGAACCCGGCGATCGAGGCGGCGAGGAACGGGAGGGCGATGAAGATGCGCCGCAGTGCGCTGATCTTCCAGACCGTGCGCCAGGCCTCCCCCAAAGACGGCGGTGGCTCGGCCGGCGCGTCGAGCACCGCCGGTGTGGTCGTGTCACCCAAGGGCGCCGGTTGGCCGAGCTCCGACGCCACCAACTGTTCGGAGAGCTCGAGCTGCTCGTGCCGGCCGCGCGGTGGCTCGTGCAGGCGGGTCCCGATGATGACGACGATGATGATCGGCACGGCGAAGACCACGAACGGCACCCGCCACGAGAAGAGGGTGGCGAGACCTGCGCCGATCAGGACACCGGCGATGACGCCGACGGCGTATCCCCCGCGGTGCGCCGAGTAGACGCGCGGGCGGGCGGGCACCGGGTAGTAGTCGGCCAGCAGGGAGTTGTGGGTGGGAAAGATGACCGCCTGTCCCATGTAGACACCGACGAGCATGACGGTGACCAGCACCACCGAGTTGGCCAGGCCGACACCAATGGAGAACGCGGCGCCGATGAGGGCGCCGATCAGGGCGATGCGTACCCGGTTCATGCGATCCGCGAGCACGGCGACCGGGAGCGTGCACGCGAGCCCGGCGGCGCCGGCGATGGCGACGATGAGCAGGATGCCCGCGTTGGTGAGATGGAAGGCGTCGCGCACGTTCGGTGTCAGCACGTTGAACGCGCTCTGCGTGGCCTGGTCGAGCAGCTGGATTGCGGCGAGCACGCCCAGCGGGAACAGCGTCGGGCCACCGCCGAGCTGGCGCATCTTGGAAAGGCGGCTGCCGCTCACGGCGCGACCGCCGGGGTGAGCGGTGCGGTGCCGTGGCGGCGCTCCAGCGAGGCAACCGCCCAGTCACGCAGGTCGTAGCAGAGTCCGGCCAGCCCGCGGGGGAAGAGGATCAGCACGATGATCACGCCGAGGGCGGCGGGGAAGAGCTGCCAGCTCGGCGGCAGGTAGACGACGCTGCCCTCGACGATGGCCGCGCCGAGCACGGCGCCGAGGGACGACGAGAGGCCTCCGACGGCGGTGGAGGTGAAGACGACGAGGCTGGCCGACGCCAAGAACGACGTCTCCTGGTACGACTGCGTGGCCAGGAGGAGCAGGACCCCGGCGAGGCCGGCGATGAAGCCGGAGATGGCGAACGCGGTGAGCTTGGCCCAGACGATGCGGACGCCGTAGCCCGACGCGGCGCGTTGGTTCGCCGGCAGCGCGCGCAGGACGCGGCCGACCCGGCTGTGGCGCAGGCCCTGGATGGCGGCGAGCACGAGCACGAGCACGCCCAGGCTCAGCTCGAAGGTCGAGCCCTGCGACGTGATGGAGACGCCGAAGAGGTAGGGGGTGCCGAGCTGGCCCTGGGGGATCCAGGAGAACTCGGCGGGGACCAGCAGGTAGCCGGACGCGGCGAGCGCGAAGGCGAGCGTCGTGACCGCGGCGAACATGCCGTCGAGGCGGAGTGTCGGCAGGCCGACGACGACCGCGACGACGGCGGCGGTGGCGCCGGCGAGGAGGAAGGCGAGGCTCAGGTCCCAGTGCCAGTCGATGAGCGCGACGGCACCCATGACGCCGCCGATCGCGGCGAAAGACATCTGGCCGAGGCTGACCTGCCCGGACCAGCCGGTGAGGACGACGATCGAACAGCCGACGACCGCGAGCGCGACCAGGGCCGAGGCGCGGATGAGCTCGCCCGGGCCCATCCACAGCGGGAGGGTGCAGGCGGCGGCGAACGCGATGGCGGCGCCGGTGGGCCGGGCGACCTTGACCTCGGTGAGGTCGCGGGCCGCGGCAGGAAGGTCGCGCACGCTGCCGGCGAGCGACAGCGTCGCCTCCACCTCGCGGTCGCGGCGGGACGCGAGCAACTGCCGGACGATGATCGCACCGAACACGACTGCGGCGAGCACCGCCAGGCCGAGGGCCGGGTTGGCCGGGTCGTTCCACGCCACGCCCTGCTGGAGCACGCCGAGGACGACGGCCGAGGCGGCGATGACCGGGAGCTCGGTGAAGTTGCCGAGCGCGAGGGCGGCGAGCGCCGTGACGACCGCGGTGAGGCCGTAGGTCGGATCGAGCGGGAGCCCGAGGATGGCCGCCTGGAAGAAGATGGTCGCGAACGACAGCACGCCGGCGACCACCCAGGTGACGGACTGGAGGCGGCCGACCGGGATGCCGAGCATGGAGGCTCGGTCGCGCCGGTCGCCGGCGGCCTGGACGGCGATGCCGATGTCGGTCCTGGTGAACCACAACGACACGCCGACGAGGCAGCCGACGGAGACGATCACGGCGACGAGGTCGTCGCTGTTGAAGACGACTGGCGCGATGTGCCAGGTGAAGTGCCACGGGAAGGACACGACCGCGGTCGAGATGGGCGCCTGGCCCCAGATGCGTGGGATGAGGAGGGCGAGCACGACCAGGAATTGGGAAAGCCCGATGGTGGCAACCGTGAGGATGAGCCGAGGGGAGCGGCGGAAGCGCCGGATCACCAGGATCTCGACGGTCGCGGTGAGCAGGATGGCGGCGACGAGACCGGTAAGGAGCCCGACGAAGTAGTTGACGCTCGAGAAGCCGATGAGCCCGACGGCGAGGACGGCCGGCGCCGTGCCGAGGTCGCCCTGGGAGAAGTTGACGACCTTGTTGAGGCGATAGACGAGGCCGAGGCCGACGGCCATGAGCGAACCGAGGAGCCCGAGGATCAGGCCCTGCACCCACACGCCGAGCGGCACGGGGAAGAGCGCCAGCTGCAGGACCAAGACCGCGGCGACCGACACCGCGCCAGCCGCCGCCGTTCTCCCGCGGCCCGGCCCGTTGCCGATGTTCAGCGTCTGACGCCCTTCATCACGAACGTGCCCCCCCGGGTCGGTCCGATGGTGCGGCTCAGGGTAGCGGTCCGGGAACGTTCAGGGATGTCCCGGGTTGTGCCGCAGTGGGTGCCGGGTCAGAGTGGGATCCGATCGGTCGCCACCCGACCCTCCCGTTCCCCCGACGAATCGAGGCATCGTGACGCTCACCGACCAGGCACCCGCTGCCCCGCGCGAGTCGAGCTCCGCAGCGCACTCTGTCGACCTGCGCAAGACCTACGGGGTCGGCGATGCCACCGTGCACGCGCTGGCCGGCGTGGACGTCACGTTCCAGCGCGGCCGCTTCACCGCCGTGATGGGTCCCTCGGGCTCGGGCAAGTCCACGTTGATGCACTGCATGGCCGGGTTGGACCGGCCGACGTCGGGCCAGGTCTTCGTCGGCGAGATGGAGCTCGGGCGTCTCGACGACAACGGCCTGACGCAGATGCGGCGCGACCGGATCGGCTTCGTCTTCCAGTCGTTCAACCTGGTGCCGACGCTGACCGCGGCCGAGAACATCACGCTCCCGGCCGACCTGGCGGGCAAGAAGGTCGACCAGGAGTGGCTGGACTACCTGGTGCAGCGGCTGGGGCTCGCCGACCGCCTGCACCATCGGCCGACCGAGCTGTCCGGCGGCCAGCAGCAGCGTTGCGCCTGCGCCCGGGCGTTGATCAACCGGCCCGACCTCATCTTCGCCGACGAGCCCACCGGCAACCTCGACTCCAATTCCTCCGGCGAGATGCTGGGTTTCCTGCGGCGGTCCGTCGACGAGTTCGGCCAGTCGATCGTCATGGTGACGCACGACCCGCACGGGGCCGCCTTCGCCGACCGCGTCGTGTTCCTGGCCGACGGTCAGATCGTG
>DATAYX010000162.1:0-1774 GCA_036272355.1 Acidimicrobiales bacterium | reverse complement strand
ACGCACGAGGTGGCGTTCGGCTGCCAGCGCGCCGGCCTCTATTACACGATGGTCAACACGCACCTCACGGCCGAGGAGGCCGCCTACATCGTCGAGGACTGCGGTGCGCACACGCTGATCGTCTCCGCCGCGCTCAAGACGCTGTCGGCGGACATGATCCCCCTGACCCCGAACCTCGACCTGCGCCTCGTGGTCGGGTTCGGGCCCTGTCCCGACCGGCACACCTGCTACGAGGACTTCGTCGAGCCCCACCCCGGCACGCCCCTCGACGACGAGCGCGAGGGCTTCGCCATGCTGTACTCGTCGGGCACGACCGGTCACCCCAAGGGCGTGCGCCGGGCCCTGTCCCATGAGCCCTTCGGCACCTCGGCCACGTTGGTGCCGATGCTCGAGCGCATCATGGGCTTCGAGGAGGGCGACGTGTACCTGAGCCCCGCCCCGCTGTACCACTCGGCCCCCCTCGTGTGGTCGATGACCATCATCCGCATGGGCGGCACGGTCGTCCTGATGGACCGCTTCGACCCCCAAAGAGCCCTCGAGCTCATCGAAGAGCACAGGGTCACCCATGCGCAATTCGTCCCGACGATGTTCGTTCGCATGCTCAAGCTCACCGACGACGAGCGGGCCGCCCACGACGTGTCCTCGCTCCGCTCGGTCGTGCACGCCGCCGCACCCTGCGCCCCCGAGGTGAAGAAGCGGATGATCGAGTGGTGGGGCCCGATCGTCCACGAGTACTACTCGGGCACCGAGGGCCTCGGCCTGACCTGGATCACCTCCGAAGAGGCGCTCGCCCATCCCGGCTCCGTCGGCCGGGCCATCTGGGGCGAGGCCCACGTGTGCGGCGAGGATGGCGAGGAGCTGCCGCCGGGCGAGGACGGCGTCGTCTACTTCGGCAGCCGCGCCGGCGTCACCTTCGAGTACAACCACGACCCCGAGAAGACGCGCCAGTCCTTCAACGACAAGGGTTGGGCCACGCTCTGGGACGTCGGCCACCTCGACGAGGACGGCTACCTCTACCTGACCGACCGCAAGCAGTTCATGATCGTGAGCGGCGGCGTCAACATCTACCCCCAGGAGATCGAGGCCGTACTCGTCCTCCATCCCGCCGTGGCGGACGTCGCCGTCTTCGGCGTCCCCGAGCCCGAGATGGGGGAGGAGGTCAAAGCGGTGGTCCAGCCCGCCCCCGGCACCTCCCCCGGCCCCGAGCTCGAGCAGGAGATCATCGCCTTCTGCCGCGAGCACCTCGCGCACTACAAGTGCCCCAAGTCGGTCGACTTCACCGACGAGCTCCCGCGGGGCGAGAACGGCAAGCTCTACAAGAAGCCGCTCCGCGACGCCTACTGGGCGAGCTTGGCGCCGAACCCGACGACCTGAAGCGAGTCGGCGGGAGGGCGCACGTCGGCGTACCAGGCCAACGCCAACGCGACGGCGGCGCCGAAGAGCAGCACGGCTGTGATCCCGACGGCCTCGACCACCGGGCCCACCAAGAGGTTCCCGATCCCGACCGTGCCGCCGAAGCCCATCATCCACAACGCCATCACCCGGCCGCGCACATTCTCGGACAGCCGGGCCTGCAGCGTCGTGTTCAGCGCCGTGATGAACGCGAAGTAGAACGCGCCCGTGACCGCGACGGTGATGTAGGCCGGCAGCGGGCCGCGCTCCAGCGCGAACGCGCACAGCGTCAGTGCGTAGCCGACCAGGCACACCCGCACCAGCAGCGGCTTGGAGGTGCGGGCGAAGACGGTGCCGATGGAGATGGCGCCGGCCAGCGCTC
>DATAYX010000161.1:0-2429 GCA_036272355.1 Acidimicrobiales bacterium | reverse complement strand
CCCGCGGACATCGAGCAACAGCTGGGCGGCCTCACCCTGCCGCCGCAGTGGGCCGGCCGCGCGACGCTCGTGCGCCGGGCCGAGATGCTCCACCTCGAGTGCATCGTCCGGGGCTACCTGGCCGGCCAGGCCTGGGAGGAGTACGAGAAGTCGGGCACCGTCCACGGCATGGCCATGCCGGAGGGCCTCAACCTGGCGAGCAAGCTCGACGAGCCGATGTTCACGCCCTCGACGAAGGCGACCGAGGGGCACGACCTCAACATCGACTTCGCCGCCGCCGTCGACCTCGTCGGTGCCGAGGCCGCGCTCCAGGCCAAGTCGGTCTGCCTCGAGCTCTACACCCGCGCCGCCGCCCGGGCGGCCGCCGCGGGCTTCGTGCTGGCGGACACGAAGTTCGAGCTCGGCTACGTCGACGGCGTGCTCAGTCTCTGTGACGAGGTGTGCACGCCCGACTCCTCCAGGTTGTGGCCGGCGGACCAGGTGGTGCCGGGCACGACGCCGCCGGCCTTCGACAAGCAACCGCTGCGCGACTGGCTCGCTGCGCAACCATGGGACCGCAAGCCGCCGCCGCCTGCGCTGCCGAAAGACGTCCAACAAGCCATGTCGGCGCGCTACATCGCGGCCTACGAACGGGTCACGGGGCGCTCGCTGGACGACTGGTACGGTGCGCACGCATGAGGTTCCGCGCCCGCGTCGAGGTGCAATTGCGCCCCGGCATCGCCGACCCCGAGGGCGCGACGATCGAGCGCGCGCTGCCCGCCCTGGGCTTCGACGGCGTGGCGCACGTGCGGGCGGGCCGCTCCTTCAGCTTCGAGGTCGACGCGCCGGACGAGGGTGCGGCGCGCACGACGGCGACCGAGCTGGCCGACCGCCTGCTGGCCAACCCGGTGATCGAGCAGAGCCGGCTCGAGCTCGAGGCGATCTGACGTGGCGCCGCGCATCGGCGTCGTGGTCTTCCCCGGTACCAACTGTGAGCACGATGTGGTGCAGGCCGTCGAGGCCGCCGGCGCCGAAGGCGTGCTCCTGTGGCATGGCGACGACCACCTCGGGTCGGTCGACGCGGTGGTGCTGCCGGGCGGCTTTGCCCACGGCGACTACCTGCGGCCGGGTGCGCTGGCCCGCTTTTCGCCCGTCATGGACGCGGTCGCCGGCTTCGCAAAGGCCGGCGGGCCGGTCGTCGGCATCTGCAACGGGTTCCAGGTCCTGACCGAGGCCGGTCTCCTCCCCGGTGCGCTCCAGAAGAACGGGCGGCTGCGCTTCCTCTGTGAACCGGCGCGGCTCGTCGTCGCGTCCACCTCGTCCGTGCTGACCTCGGACTCCGAGATGGGCGACGAGCTGACCGTCCCCGTCAACCACTTCTCGGGCAACTACACGTGCGACGACGACACCCTGCGCCGCCTGCACGACGAGGGCCGCGTCGTGCTGCGTTACGCCGACAACCCCAACGGCTCGGTGGACGCCATCGCCGGAATCGCCAACGAGGGCGGCAATGTGGTCGGCCTCATGCCGCACCCCGAGCGCGCGAGCCATGCGCTGCTCGGTTCGGTCGACGGGCTGGTGCTCCTGCGCGCCTTGGTCGGTGCGGCGACCGCTCGCGCGGCCGCCTGAGGGTCAGGCCCTCGCCCGCCCGACATCAGCCTTCTGCAACACCGTCGCGCTCACCCCGGCGGCGCGCCACGTCGAATAGGTGATGCCCTTGCGCTCGCCGTAGGCCTTCGCCACCTTGATGAATTCCTTCTCGAGCGCGGACATGTCTTTCACCTGGTCGACCCGCGTGCGCTCGTCGAGGAGGTCCTTCTGCTCCTGGAGCAGATGCAGCCGGGTGAGGGCGTCCGCCCCGGCCAGCTGCGCCTCGATCGTGCCGAGCCGCTTGTCGATGGAGGCCGCGGTGCGCTTGCGACCCCGCCTCGGCTTGGAGGTCTCGAGGGCCTCGAGGTAGTGGCGGACGGTGGCGCTCTCGGCGCGCCCACGGGCCAGCGCGGCCTTGTGGCCGGTACTCATGGGCTTGCGCGGAGCTGAAGTCTTTCCCTTAGGAGCCATGGCCCATTGTGGCGCATCGAGCGGACCCTTATCGACGAAAACGGCCATCGCCCCGATCGACATTTTCCTTTTCGGGACGGCGCTGATTCAGTGATTCCCTGCGGTTGCACATGCCCTATTGCGTCCCACGAGAACGGCCATTTCTGAAATGGCCGCCGCACCGTTCTGCTTCGGGTCGTCCCGGCGGCGACCCCTCAGTTGGACTCGGGCCGCCCGGCGCCGCATCCTGGCGTGGTGGGCCAGTTCCATTTCGACCCGGCGACCTACCGGGAGCTCATGACGAGCGAGGTCCCGAGCTACCAGCGGGTGCAGGATGAGGTCGCCCGGGCCACGGAGGGCCTTGCCGCCGCATCGGTGCTCGACCTCGGCACCGGTACCGGCGAGACCCT
>DATAYX010000160.1:0-2002 GCA_036272355.1 Acidimicrobiales bacterium | reverse complement strand
CCCGACGAGGTCGAACGGCTGTTCGAGCCGTTCGAGCGGCTCGAGGGCGAGCGGACGGCCGCCGGCGACGGCTTCGGTCTGGGGCTCTGCATCGTGCGCGCCGTGGCCGCCGCACACGGCGCTTCGGTGCACACCGTTGCGCGGCCGGCGGGTGGGCTCAGCACCGAGGTGTCGTTCCCCGCCCGGGGCGACCTCGTGGAGGAGGAACCCGGGCCGGCCGCCGAGAGGGGTCCGGTGGCGCAGGGAGGCGGCCCTCCAGAAGTCGGGTCGCAGCGGCCCGCCGAGCCGGTGCACGCGTTGCGGTCCGACGATTAGGTTCGGCGTCATGCGCTACACACACCTCGGCCGTACCGGCCTCACCGTTAGCCGTCTGTGCCTCGGCACCATGAACTTCGGTCCCGAGACCGACGAGGCGACCTCGTTCGCCATCATGGATTCGGCGCTCGACGCCGGCATCAACTTCTTCGACTCGGCCAACGTCTACGGACGCTCCAAAGGGCGCGGCGCGACCGAGGAGATCGTCGGACGCTGGTTCGCGCAGGGTGGGGGACGGCGCGAGAAGGTGGTCATCGCCACCAAGCTCTACGGGAACATGGGGGAGTGGCCGAACGAGGGCCAGCTCTCCGCGCTCAACATCCGGCGTGCGTGCGACGCCAGCCTCAAGCGGCTGCAGACCGACTACATCGACCTCTACCAGATGCACCACGTCGACCGGGCGACGCCGTGGGACGAGATCTGGGAGGGGATGGAGGTGCTGCGGAACCAGGGCAAGATCCTCTACGTCGGCTCCTCGAACTTCGCGGGCTGGCACATCGCGAAGGCGCAGGAGGCGGCGAAGCGGCGCAATTTCCTCGGGCTGGCCAGCGAGCAGTCGCACTACAACCTGTTGACCCGCAAGATCGAGCTCGAAGTGCTGCCGGCGGCCGAGGACTACGGCCTGGGGGTGATCCCATGGTCACCGCTGGCGAGCGGGCTCTTGGGTGGGATCGTGCGCAAGGAGCGCGAGGGCAGCCGTCGCTATGGCGGCAATGTCCAGGCGACGCTCGAGGCCCGGCGCGACCAGCTCGGAGCCTACGAGGACCTCTGCGACGAGATCGGCGAGGAGCCGGGCGCTGTCGGCCTCGCGTGGCTCTTGACGCGGCCCGCCGTGACCGGGCCGATCGTCGGGCCGCGGACGCCCGAGCATCTCGAGTCCGCGGTGCACGCCGTCGACGTGACCTTGGACGACAAGGTCTTGGAGCGGCTGGACGAGATCTTCCCGGGCTACAAGACGGCGCCCGAGGACTACGCCTGGTAATTCGCTGGAACGCGCCGCTCGCCGCAGGCTGCCCGAGTTCGGGCGTGCCGCCCTTCCGATGGCGATGGCCAGCACCTTGTGCCGAGTTCGTGAGGCGCGTCTCGAGGTGGTCAGAGCGATCCGGAGGTCGTGGGACACGTCGGCGAGCGCGGGCGGGTTGGAGATCCACTTGTGAGTGCATACGCGCGAAACCTGCCAGATTGCGGGATTTCGGGCAGGGGCCCTCTGCCCATTCCGCCCGATTTGGGCAGGAATTCCCCATATGGTCTCAGGCAATACCCCGCAGCGGAGTTATTCCCGGAGCGGGGCGCCCCATACGGGTTGCCGGCTTAGGGCTTCCCGACTCCCGCCAGCTCGCGCTCGGGCTCGGGTCCACGCCCACCCTCGTCTGACGCGTGCGCCGCCAGATCGTCGGCGTCGACGGAGAGACGCGGGAGCGCACGGTCGAGCCACTTCGGGAAGGCCCAGTTCCACTTGCCGAACAGCATCATCAGCGATGGCACGATGCACATGCGGATGAGGATGGCGTCGACGAGGATGCCGGCGGCGAGACCGATACCGAACTCCTTGATCACCCGCTCACCGCCCAGGATGAACGAGCCGAAGACGAGGATCATGATGAGTGCGGCGGCGGTGATCGTTTTTCCCGTCGCGGCGAGGCCGTTACGTACGGCGACCCGGTTGTTGTTGCCGGACTTGATGTAC
>DATAYX010000159.1:0-4927 GCA_036272355.1 Acidimicrobiales bacterium | reverse complement strand
CCCACATCGAGGATGCGGCCCGACCCGATGCGCTCGAGGACGGCGCGGTACCCCGCTTCGTGCAGGGCGAGCAGGGAGTCCGGGGTCACCCCCTGTTGGGGCCGCTCCCCCGTGAGCCGGCTCTTGGTGCTGGTCGCCACGGTGGCGCTCCCTTCGCGTGTCGCGTGCATCGTGCATGACGGGCCGTGGTGGCCGGGGCTGCTTACACTACCGGGCGACTTCCTGACCCCTCGATGACCTCCGCATTCACCATCACCGCATCCCGGGGCTCCCGAGGGCGGCACGCCGCCAAACGCGGCGCGAAGAAGGACAACGGGGGGGCTCCGAACGGCGGGAACGGGGGGAACGGGGGGAACGGCGGCGGGAGCGGGGCGAGCACACGGGCGGCGTCGGCCGGCCTGAGCGGCGCGGTCGTCAAGCGCGGCCGCTGGTGGTGGATCGGCGGCCTGGCCACGGTGGCGGGCCTGGCCTATGCCCCGCTGCTGGCGGTGCGGCCGGGGGTCGTCACGCCCGACACCAAGACGTTCCTGTATCTCGACCCGACGAAGTTCCTGAGCCAGGTCGCGTTCATGTGGAACCCGACGGTCGCGTTGGGAACCGTCAACCACCAGTACGTCGGCTACCTCTTCCCGATGGGGCCGTTCTACGCGGTGCTCCACGCGGTGGGCGTGCCGGTCTGGGTGGCCCAACGCCTGTGGCTCGGCACGATCCTGTTCGGGGCCGGGCTCGGCGTCCTGTATCTGTCGCGCATCCTCGGCCTGAAGGGGCCCGGGCCGACGGCGGCCGCGCTGGCCTACATGCTGTCGCCGTACTTCCTGCAATACGCCGGGCGGATCTCGGTGATCCTGCTGCCCTGGGCGGGGCTGCCGTTCATGCTGGGGTTGACCATCGTGGCGCTGCGCCGGGGCGGCTGGCGCGAGCCCGCGCTGTTCGCGTTCGTCGTGGCCCTGGTCAGCGGCATCAACGCGAGCTCGGTGATCTACGTGGGCGTCGCACCGATCCTGTGGCTCTTCTACGCGGTCGTCGTCCTGCGCGAGTCGACCTGGCGCCACGCGCTGGCGACCGGCCTGCGCATCGCCCTACTGACCCTGGGCGCGAGCGTCTGGTGGATCGCGGGCCTCGGCGTCGAGGCCGCGTACGGCGTCAACGTCCTCAAGTTCACCGAGACCGTCCCCTCGACCTCGGCCACCTCCAACCCGGCGGACATCATCCGTGGTCTCGGCTACTGGTACTTCTACGGCACGGACCACCTCGGGCCGTGGACGAACGCGGCGGTCCGCTACACGCAGAGCGTCTGGCTGATCGGCACCTCGCTGGCCGTCCCGGTCGTGTCCCTGGTGGCCGCGGCGTTCGTGCGCTGGAAGGAGCGGGCCTACTTCCTGGTCCTGCTGTTCGTCGGCCTGGTGCTGTCGGTGGGGCCCTTCCCCTACTCCCACCCGACCCGCATCGGCGGCTGGCTCAAGTCGTTCATGACCGACACGACCGCCGGCCTGGCGCTGCGGTCCACCGACCGGGCCACGCCCCTGATCCTGCTGGCCCTGTTCATGCTGCTCGGCTCGGCGTTGACCGCACTCTGGCTGCGGCTGTCGTTCGTGGGGATCGCGACGGCGCTGTGCGTGGCCGGCCTCGTCATCGCCAACATCCCCTCCCTCTTCAACGGCGACACGATCGCCAACAACTTCACGCAACCGGCCGCCTTGCCGTCCTACCAGGTGGCGGCCATCGACCATCTCAACGCGACGCATCCTGGGACCCGCGTCTTCGCCATCCCGGGCAACGACTTCGCCTCCTACGGGTGGGGCGACACCGTGGACACACCACAGGCGGCGCTCCTGAACCGCAACTTCGTGACGCGCGAGCAGCAGGTCATGGGGTCCATCGCGACCGCCGACACGCTCTACGCCGTCGACGGGCCGATCCAGGACGGGGTCGCCAACTGGAACGCATTGGCGCCGATGTCCCGCCTGATGGGCGCGGGCGACGTCATGGTGGAGTACGACCAGCGTTACGAGCACTTCGGCGTCCCCCAACCCCAGCTCCTCTCGCTCCAGCTCCTCCGGACGCCGCAGGGGCTGTCCGACCCGACGTCCTTCGGGACGCCGCGGCCGAACGTGTCGACGGTGTCGACGCTCAACGAGCAGGACCTCTCGGTGCAGGGCACCACGGGCTGGCCCGCGCCGATCGTGACGTACACGGTGGCGGACCCACGGGCGCTGGTGCGCGGCGAGTCCGACCGCGGCGCGGTCGTCATGGAGGGCGACGCCACCGGCCTGAACAACCTGGCCGGCCTCGGGCTGCTCAACACGAACAGCGCCATCTACTACGCGGGCACGCTGGCCACGAAGCCGGCACAGGCGCAGCTGCAACAGCTGGCTGCGCAGGGCGCGCAGCTGGTCGTGACCGACACCAACCGCAAACAGGCCTTCCGCTGGGACACGCTGACGGCGAACGCGGGCTACACCGAGACGCCGGACGAGAACCCGGCCAAGACCGACCTGAGCGACAGCCCGATCGAGCTGTTCCCGGGGACCGGGATCACGTCGAAGACGTACGCCTCGTACGCCGGCGCGGTGAACGTGACGGCCAGCAGCTACGGCAACGGCGTCTCGTACACGCCCGAGGACCAGGCCTACAGCGCAATCGACAACAACTTCGACACCGCGTGGATCGCGGGCACCTTCGTGCCCGACCCCAAGGGCGAGTGGTGGCAGTCGCAATTCGCCAACCCCGTGACCACCGACCACATCACCGTCGTGCAGCCCCAGCGGGGCGACCGCTCGCGCTGGGTGTCCGGGGTGACGCTGACGTTCGACGGCAAGCACCCCATCCGCTACGACCTCACGGCGGCGTCGCACGTGACGACCGGGCAGACTTTGACCTTCCCCGTGCGGACCTTCCACACGCTGCGCGTGACGCTCGACGGAACGACGAACGACACCGCTCCGCCCCTGACGGCCGCCGCGGTGGGCTTCTCCGAGATCGAGATCCCGGGCCAGTCGGTGCACCAGGTGCTCCAGATGCCGACGCAGATGCTGTCGTCGCTGGGTTCGGCGTCGACGGCGAACCGCGTGAGCGTGGTCATGACGCGGAGCCGCACGTCGGGCTACCCGCCGCGGAGCGACCCCGAGACGACGATCGCGCGCACCTTCACGCTGCCCACCGCGCGCACCTTCACGCTGTCGGGGAGCGCGTCCCTGTCGTCACTGATCCCCGACGACGAGATCGACCGGCTCGTGGGGCGGGCCGGGAACGGGGCGGCCGGGGTGCGCGACGCCTACTCGTCCGGGCGGCTCCCGGGCGACCTCAAGGCGACGGCGTCCGCCACGGTGGACGGGAACCCGGCGACGGCCTGGCAGCCGGGGCTCGGGACCAAGGCGCAGATCGGCGCCTCGCTGACCTACGACCTCACGAAGCCGCAGGCGCTCAACCACCTGAACCTCCAGGTGATCGCCGACGGCCGCCATTCCGTGCCGACGGCGCTCACGATCACGTCGGGCCTCCAGGTGCGCCAGGTGACGCTGCCGCCGATCGCCGACAGCTCGGTGCCGGGGGCCGTGACGACGGTCCCGTTGACGTTCCCTGCGATCACGGGGTCGCACTTCGTGGTGACGTCAACCGGGATCCGGCCCGAGTACGCGGCGAACTTCTACTCGGCCGGACCGCTCGCGCTGCCGCTCGGCATCGCAGAGATCGGCATCCCGGGTGTGGCCTTCTCCCCCACGCCGGCGACGGTGCCCGGCAACTGCGTGAGCAACCTTTTGACCATCGACGGCCAGCCGATCTCCGTCGCCATCACCGGCTCTTCGACCAACGCGCTCGACGGCGGCCAGGTCCAGGTGGTGCCGTGTGGGCCCGACGCCAAGGGGTTCGCCCTGGGGGCCGGCACCCACGTGGTACAGACGGCGGCCGGCCACAACGGACCGTGTGCGAGCGCGCCGGCGACGTGCACGGGGTGGGACCTCGACCAGCTCGTGCTCGACTCGGCGGGTGGGGGTGGCGGGGGTCCGGCGGCGGCACCGACCGCGGCCGGCACGCCGTCGCTGCCGGCCACGCAGCCCGGGGCTCCGCCGACCGTCACACAGACCTCGTCGCACGTCGACACCCTCGCGGCGAAGGTGACGGGCGCGACGCAACCGTTCGAGCTCGTCCTCGGCCAGAGCGTGAACAAGGGCTGGCACGCCGTCGCGTCGCCGGGCCCCGGTGCGCCCAAGGGCTCGCACGCCGTGGACCTCGGGCAGCCCCAGCTGGTCGACGGGTTCGCCAACGGCTGGCACGTCTCGGCGGAGGACCTCCATGCGCTCGGCGGCGCCGACTTCACCGTGACGCTCACCTGGCAGCCCCAGCAGTTGGTGTGGCTGGCCCTGGCGGTGTCGGGGGCGACCTTGTTGTTGTGTCTCCTCCTGGGCTTCCTGCCCGTGCGGGCGCGGCGGTGGTTGCGGGCCCGCGTCCTGCCGCGACGCTTACGCGGCCCGGCCGGCCCCGACGCGCCGGAGCGGCCCTCGGACCCGTTCGACGCGCCGTCGTTGACGCTGCCCTACTCGGTGCCCTCGCTCGGCGAGCCTCGGCGCGGCTGGCTGCGCTTCCCGCGGGCGTTGGTGCTCGGTGCGGCCACGGGCGGCGTGGCCCTGCTGGTGGCGCCGCCGCTGGCCGCGCTGGCGGTGGGGGTCCTGGTCGCGCTCGGCCTGGTGCTGCCGTGGGCGCGAGCCGCCGCGGTGATCGCGGGGATCGCCTTCGTCGTCGCGGGCTGCCTCAACGTGGTCGAGGGCCAGCGAGTCCACCACTACCTGCCGGGGTCGAACTGGGACGGCTTCTTCGTCCATGCCGGCAACCTCATCTGGATCGGGGTGGTGCTGCTGGTGGCGGACGCCATGATCTCGAGCTTCGGGCTGCGGGTGCGCAAGCCGCTGCGCCGGCGGCAGCTGCGGGC
>DATAYX010000158.1:0-22386 GCA_036272355.1 Acidimicrobiales bacterium | reverse complement strand
CCGCATCGGTAAGCGCGGCATCGGGTTCCGGGCCGAGGTGCACCGCAAGGATCGCGACGACGGCGAGATCCTGCGCAACGTCCTGCCCGAAGACCTCATCAAGTTCGGGCTCATTCCCGAGTTCATCGGCCGGCTGCCGGTCGTGAGCGCAGTGTCCCCGTTGTTCAAGGACGCACTGGTGCAGATCCTCATCGAGCCGAAGAACGCGCTGACCAAGCAGTACGAGCGGGTCTTCGCACTCGACAACGTGGAGCTCGAATTCACGCCGGACGCGCTCGAGGCGGTCGCCGAGCAGGCACTGCTGCGGGGCACCGGAGCACGCGGTCTTCGGGCCATCCTCGAAGAGGTGCTGCTCGACGTGATGTACGACCTCCCGAGCCGTACCGATGTGGGCAAGTGCGTCGTGGACCGCTCCGTCGTGTTGGATCGGGTGGCGCCGACGCTCGTACCGCTCGGGGGCGCGCCGGCCAAGTCGACGCGCTCACGCCGCGCCGCCTCCTGACCGCGCCGGCCCCGAAACCACCGGTCGCCGTGGAGCCGCCGGCTTCGCTTCCGTTCGAGACCGTCGACGACGCCGTCGCCTGGCTGGACTCGCACATCGATTTCGAGAAACACATGCCGCGCCGCCGGCTCGTGCCGACGCTCGACGGCATGCGGGCGCTCTGTGCACTGCTCGGTGACCCTCAGGGCTCCGTCCCCTCGGTCCACATCACCGGTACCAACGGCAAGGGATCGACCTCGTCCATGGTCACGATGCTGTTCCTGGCCAAGGGCCTCAGTGTCGGGACCTACACCAGCCCGAACCTGCACGTGGTCGCCGAGCGCATCGCGCGCAACGGCGAGGCCATCGATGACGCAGCACTGATCGAGATCCTCGGCGAGCTCGCATTGCTCGAATCGCTGCTCGAGGATCGCCCGACGCGCTTCGAGCTCCTCACCGCGGCGGGGCTCTCGTGGTTCGCCACCGAAGCCGTCGATGCGATGGTCGTCGAGGTCGGGCTCGGCGGTACGTGGGACTGCACGAACGTGGTCGACGGCGACGTCGCCGTCCTGACGAACGTCAGCTTCGACCACACCGATGTGCTCGGCCCGACCCTCGAGGGGATCGCCGAGGACAAGGCCGGGATCATCAAGCCGGGGAGCCGGGTCGTGCTGGGGGAGCTGGCCCCCGATCTCCTTGACATCGCCCTGACCAGGGCAGACGAGGTGGGTGCCGCCTCTGTCTGGGTCGCGGGGCGGGACTTCGGCTGCGCGTCCAACGAGGTCGCGGTGGGTGGCCGGCTGGTGACCCTGTGGACCCCGGGGGGGCGCTACGAGGACGTGCTCATCCCGCTGCACGGCGCCCATCAGGGCGCCAACGCGGCCGCCGCACTGGCCGCGGCGGAGGCCTTCTTCGGCGACGCGCTCGCGCCCGATGTGGTGGCAGAGGGTTTCGCCGCGGTGCGCGTGCCCGGACGTCTCGAAGTGCTCGGGCGCCGTCCGCTGCTGCTCGTCGACGGCGCGCACAATGCGGCCGGGATGATGGCGTTGGGCGCCGCGTTGAAAGAAGAGTTCGCCGTGGACGGTGCGGCGGTGGCAGTCGTCGGGATGCTGACGGGTCGCGACCCGTCCGCGATGCTCGAGCCGCTCGCTGCCGCCGGCGTGCGCGACATCGTCGCCTGCGAACCGGACTCCCCGCGTGCGATGCCGGCCGCCGCGGTGGCTGAGGCGGGACGCGCCTTGGGGCTCGCCGTCCACGAAGAATCCGATGTGCGCGACGCACTGCGTCTGGCGCGGGGGATGGTGGATGCGGACGGTCTCGTCGTCGTCGCCGGCTCCCTGTACGTCGTCGGCACCGCCCGTGCCGACGCCCTGGCTTCGAGCGTCCCGTGGGAGGAAGCCGGACGCTGACCCGGTCCGGGTTGTGTAACCTCGGACCCTCGTGGATCGCACCCTTGTCATCGTGAAGCCCGACGGCGTCGAGCGCGGCTTGGCCGGCGAGATCGTCAGCCGTCTCGAAAGCAAGAACCTTCGCCTCGTGGCGGCCGAGCTGCGGACCATCACCAAAGAGGTGGCCGAGCAGCACTACGCGGAGCATGCCGAGCGGCCGTTCTTCAGCGACCTCGTGACGTTCATCACGCGGTCGCCCTCGCTCGTCATGGTGGTGGAAGGCCCTCGGGATACCTTCGCCGTGGTGCGGCTCATGATGGGGACGACGAATCCCGCCGAAGCGGCACCGGGAACCATTCGCGGCGACCTCGGCATCGAGACGACCGAGAACTTGGTACACGGCTCTGACTCGCACGAGTCGGCGGCACGGGAGATCGCACTGTTCTTCCCCCAACTCGCATCCTGAGCGCCGCTTCCGCACCCGCACCGGGGGTGCGCAAGAAACCCAGCTCAGGATGCAGTTCTGTCGCGTCCGCCTTGTGAACGTGCGCGTCGTCCCGTAGCCTGTTGGCGCACCGACGGGCGCCGGGAACCCCTCCGGCACCTCCCGCCATTCTTTTCGTGGAGATCCAGACATGGCAGAAAATCGCCTTTCCCTTCTTGGCCGTGACATGGCCGTCGACCTCGGTACTGCGAACACGCTGGTGTACGTCCGCGGCCGCGGGATCGTCCTCAACGAACCCTCGGTCGTCGCCGTCGACATAAAGGACGGGCGCCCCCTTGCCGTGGGATCGGAGGCCAAGCGGATGATCGGGCGTACGCCGTCGAACATCCAGGCCATCCGGCCCCTCAAGGACGGCGTCATCGCGGACTTCGAGATCTGCGAGAAGATGCTGCGCTACTTCATCCACCGGGTGCACCAGCGCCGGTTCGCCAAGCCCCGCATGGTCATCTGCGTCCCGTCGGGCATCACCGGCGTCGAGCGGCGGGCCGTCATGGAGGCGGCCGAGTACGCCGGTGCACGGCGCGCCTACATCATCGAAGAGCCGATGGCCGCCGCCATCGGCGCGGGGCTGCCCGTGCACGAGCCGACCGGCAACATGGTCGTCGACATCGGTGGTGGCACGACCGAGGTCGCAGTCATCTCTCTCGGTGGCATCGTCACGAGCCAGTCGGTGCGCATCGGCGGAGACGAACTCGACGAGGCCATCGTGTCCTTCGTGAAGAAGGAGTTCAGTCTCGCGCTCGGTGAGCGCACGGCTGAGGAGATCAAGATCACGCTCGGTTCTGCGTACCCGCTCGAGCAGGAGCTGCACGCCGAGATCCGCGGCCGCGACCTCGTGAGCGGTTTGCCCAAGACGATCGTCGTGTCTACCGAGGAGATCCGGCGCTCCATCGAAGAGCCGGTGTCGGCGATCATCGATGCCGTCAAGGTGACGCTCGACCGGACGCCCCCCGAACTGGCGGCCGACATCATGGAGCAGGGCATCGTGCTCACGGGCGGTGGAGCCATGCTGCACGGGCTCGAGGCGCGCCTCCAGCACGAGACCGGCATGCCCATCGTGGTGGCCCGCGACCCGCTGAACTGCGTCGCCATCGGCAGTGGCCAGTGCCTGGAAGAATTCGAAGCGCTGAAGCGGGTGCTGATCACCACCTCCACGCGCTGATAATCGGATTTCTCCTGGGTGGCCAGGTCCCGGCGGTCGCGCCGCACACTGACGGTCATCGTCCTCGTCGTCGTTTCGCTGTCGTTGATCTCGCTCGACCTCAACGGGCGGACGCACAGCCTGACGTCGGGCATCAAGTCCGTGGCGAATGACATCTACTCGCCGTTGCGCCAGGGCGTCGATGACCTCATCAGACCCATCGGCAGTTTCTTCGCAGGCGCGTTCAACTATGGCTCCCTCCAATCCGAGAACGAACAGCTGCAGAGGCAGATCGGTCAGCTGAAGGCGACGCAGGCCGAGAAGGGCTTCGAGCAGAACCAATTGCACCAGCTGACCCAACTCGGGAACCTGCCCTTCTTGAATTCGCTGCCGACGGTCACCGCGCAGACGGTGGACCAGAACTCGTCGAACTTCACCGCCACGATCACCCTCAACAAGGGACGCGCGGACGGGGTGGCTGTCGGTTACCCGGTCGTCGGTGCGGGTGGACTGGTCGGACAGGTGATCCAGTCGTTCCATCACACGTGCGTCGTACGCCTCATCACCGATGGTCAGTCCAAGGTCGGCGTCGTGTTCGGTCCCGCCAACAAGTACACGGCGATCGTGGACGGCCAGGGCCCGGGCAACGATCCGACGGCGGACCTCGTCGCTCCGGGAACCCCGCTGCGCAAGGGCCAGCACATGTGGACCAGCGGTCTGCAGGCAGCGACCTTCCCGCCCGGCATTCCGGTGGGCACCGTAGCGAGCTTCCACACGCCGTCCGGGGCCAGCCAGATCTCCATCACCGTCGAGCCATCGGCCAACCTCAGCCAACTGGCCTACGTCGACGTCGTCCAATGGGTGCCCAACACGTGACGGCGCGCTCGGCGGTACGGGTGATCTTCGTCATCTTTCTGGTCCTGATGGTCCAGCAGACGATGATGGTGGCGCTGCGAGTCGGGGGCGTGCACCCGGACCTGCTGTGGTTGCTCCCGATCACCGCAGCCCTGGCGGACGGGCCGGAGACGGGCGGCATTGTCGGATTTTGGGCCGGTCTGGCGTTCGACCTCGTGCTCCCGACCCCCTTCGGGATGTCCGCCCTGGTCGGATGCCTGCTCGGGTACGCCGTGGGCGCCCTCACGGCGGCCGTCGACCCGCGGACAACGTGGCTGAAGCCGGTGGCCGCGCTCACAGGCAGTGTCGCAGCGGACATGCTGTTCGCCGTGCTCGGCGCAATCCTCGGCCAGCCCCAAATGGTTCAGATCGACTTCGTGGCCCTCTTCTTCATGATCAGTATCTCCAGCGTGGTCTTCGTGCTCCCGGTGAGCCGGCTCATGCGATGGGCCCTGGCCGGGGAGAACCACCGCCACTCACTCGTCCCGGCCCACGCCGACCAGCGTCTCTGGTGAGGCGGTCCCTCCGTCATCCCATCCGCGGCGACCGACTCCATCCCAAGCCGGCCACCCGGAGACCCCGTCGTTCCTGGCGCAGCGGCGCGCATCAACCGCGCATGCGACCGCGCAAGAGCGTCAGCGTGTCCTCGATCGTCGGTTCACCCGAAGAGGACGTGCTCGAGTCCCGTCCCAGTCTGCGGATCCGGGTCGTCGGGGTGGTGGTGCTCATCCTGTTCGGGGTCCTGGTGCTCCGCCTTTGGACGCTCCAGGTCGTCGAGGGCAAGACCTACGCGGCTGCGGTGACCCGCAACGAGGTGCGGATCGTGAGTGTCCCGTCGCCACGCGGCGAGATCGTGGACCGCAACGGCACCGTGCTGGTGACGAACGTGCCCCAAGAAGAGATCCTGTTGTCACGTGCCGAGGTCGCGCAGAAACCATCGATCGTCGGCGACGTTGCATCGCTGGTCGGACAGACGCCCGCGCAGGTGGAGGCGTCCGTCACGAACAACAAGTACAACCCGTACGAACCGGTCCCCGTGGCAATCGGCGTCAGTGCGTCCACCGTCCAGTACCTGCAGACGCACCAGTCGGAGTTCCCGGGAGTGAGTGCGGAGACCGTCGCCCAACGGACCTATCCCCAGGGCGGGACCACGGGCACCCAGGTCCTCGGCTACGTGGGTGGCATCACCTCGGCCTACCTCGCCAAGCACCCCAATCAGGGCTACACCCAGGGAAGCCAGATCGGCGTCGCCGGCGTGGAGGCGCAGTACGAGCCGTTCCTCCGCGGGGTCGCCGGGCGTCAGGCCCTGTCGGTCGACGCACAGGGGAACGTGGTCGGGACGCTGAGCACCACAGCGCCCCAGGTCGGCGACACGGTGGTGCTGAACGTCAACTCCGGCCTTCAGCAGTGGGTGGAGCAGAAACTGCAAGAGCAGATCGCTTCCGACCGCAACACCTTCGACGGCATCGACCAGCGCTACCCGGCAGCGACCACCGGAGCCGCCATCGTCTTGAACCCGCAGAACGGCCAGGTGCTCGCACTAGCTTCGTCCCCGAGCTATGACCTCAACGAGTGGATCGGGGGTATCTCGAACTCCAACTTCACGGCGCTGCAGTCGAGCGGGGCCGAGAACAACTACGCCATCGGCGGTCTGTACACACCCGGATCGACCTTCAAGCTCGTCACGGCCACCGCGGCGCTCCAGGACGGGTTGTGGACCCCCGGTCAGTACTACCCCGACACTGGCTCGTTCAAGATCCCCGGCTGTCCGGCGCCGGGCGTCCAGAGCACGCAGGGCTGTGTGCTCCATGACAACCCCGGCGACGGCACGGGCGACTTCAACATCTCCGGGGCGCTCACCGTGTCGTCCGACTCGTTCTTCTACAACCTGGGCGATCTCTTCTACAATGCCCGGAACCAGTTGGGTCAGGACGCAATCCAGAACGAGGGCGCCCAGTACGGCGAGGGCATGATCACCGGGATCGATCTGCCGGGCGAAGCCCAGGGCCGGATCGACAGCCAGACCGTCCGACAGAAGCTGCATGCGCAGGCACCGGCGGCCTTCCCGAACACCAGCTGGTACACCGGCGACAACATCGAGATGGCGTTCGGCCAGGGCGCAACCGTGCTGACGCCGATCGAACAAGCGATCGCGTACGCCACCTTTGCCAACGGCGGTACCCGTTATGCACCGCAGGTGGCGTCGCAGATCGTGAACCCGATGACGGGCAAGGTCGTCCACAAGTTCGAGCCCAACGCGATCGGGCACGTGGCCATCTCGCCGACGAACTACTCGGCGATCCTCCAAGGGCTCGAGGGTGTCGTCTCGAACCGCAACGGCACCGCCTACGACGCCTTTACGGGGTTCCCGACCTCTTGGAACCTGGCCGGCAAGACGGGCACCGCGTCGAACCAGGCGAACCAGGAGCCGAACAGCTGGTTCGTGGCATTCGGGCCGAACCCGAACCCGCAGTACCTCGTGCTGGCCGTGATCGGGCAGGGGGGTTACGGCGCATCGGCCGCGGCTCCGCTGGTGCGCAACATCTTCGACTACATCGCGGCCAATCAGCCCCAGATCAGCTCAGCGGTCAAGACGCCGACACCGGCGAACCCGCCGAGCAATTCGCCACCGACGACCACGACCACGACCGCGCCAGGATCGGGCGGGAGCTCGACGACCACCAGCTCGACGACGGCGAGCGGCTGACCGTCCTCTACGGTTGGGGGTTGATGGAGACCCTCTGGCCCCGGATCGAGCAGTTGTTGCCGAAGGTGGCCAAGCCGGCGCGCTACATCGGGGGTGAACAGGGGGCGCAGGCTCCCGAGCACGGTCCGGACAAGGTGGCCTGGCTGCTGCTGTACCCCGACACCTACGAGATCGGCCTCCCGAACCAGGGATTACAGATCCTCTACGAGATCCTCAACGAGCGCGCCGATGCGGTAGCGGAGCGGGCCTACGCGCCGTGGGTCGACATGGAGGCCGCCATGCGGGCGGCCGGGGTGCCGCTCTTCAGCGTCGAACAACACCTGCCAGCCGAGGCCTTCGACGTGCTGGCGTTCAACCTCTCGGCCGAGCTGGTGTACACGAATGTCGTCAACCTCATCGACCTGGCGGGGTTGCCGCTCCACTCGACCGAGCGCAGCGCGGACGACGCACTCGTGGTGGCGGGCGGCCACTGCGCGTTCAACCCCGAGCCGTTGGCCGACTTCGTGGACGCGTTCGTCTTGGGCGACGGCGAAGAAGTCGTGGGGGAGATGACCGAGACGATCAGCGCGTGGCGCCGATCGGAGGGACGGGACCGCGACGGACTGAGGCGGGCGCTGGCCGAGATCGAGGGCGTGTACGTCCCGGCTCTCTACGAGCCCGAGTACATGGACGGAAGGCTGATGGCCACCCGGCCGCGCGACGCCGGCGTGCCAGCGGAGGTGGAGAAGCGAACGGTGCGCGACCTGGCGGAGTGGCCCTACCCGCGGCGGCCACTCGTCCCGCTGACGGAAGTGGTGCACGACCGGCTCAACGTCGAGGTGTTCCGGGGGTGCACGCGTGGCTGCCGCTTCTGCCAGGCCGGCATGATCACGCGTCCGGTGCGCGAGCGCCCCGCCGCCCAGGTCCGCGAGATGGTGCGGTCCGGGCTCGAATGGAGCGGCCACGACGAGGTCGCGCTGACGTCGCTGTCGAGCGCCGACTTCTCGGGCATCGAGGACACGGTGCGCGACATCGTCAACGACCCCGGCCACGACGGCCGGGTCTCGGTCAGCCTGCCGTCGCTGCGGGTGGACGCCTTCACGGTCGGGACGGCGGCCGAGATCCAGAAGGTCCGACGCACCGGCCTCACGTTCGCGCCCGAGGGCGGCACGTGGCGCATGCGCACGATTATCAACAAGCTGATCACAGAGGAGGACCTCTACGGCGCGGTCGATGCGGCGTTCAGCCAGGGTTGGCGCCGCGTGAAGCTCTACTTCCTCATCGGTCTGCCGACCGAGCGCGACGAGGACGTGCTGGGCATCGCCGAGCTCGGTGCACGGTGCGCGGAGATCGGGCGGCGCTACCAGAAGTCCGTCACGGTCGTGGCCTCGGTGGGCGGCTTCGTGCCGAAGGCGCACACGCCCTTCCAGTGGTACGGCATGGACACCGCGGCCGAGCTCGAACGCAAGGTCGCCTTGCTCCGCGCCGAAGCCAAGCGCGCCCGCGGGCTCACCATCCGCTGGCACGACCCGCCGGCTTCGGTGGCCGAGGGTCTGGCCAGCCGGGGCGACCGGCGGATGGGAGCCGTGATCGAACGGGTCTGGCGCGCCGGGGGCACGTTCCAGGAGTGGTCCGAGCGCTTCGACCTCTCGCTGTGGGACCAGGCGCTCGCCGCCGAGGGGTTGAGCTTCGACGAGGTGTGCCACCGCGACCGGGACGAGCACGAGGCCCTGCCGTGGGACCACATCTCCGCCGGCCTGCACCGCGACTTCCTCTGGGGCGACTGGCAGGACGCGCTCGCCAGCGTCGCCGTCGAGGATTGCCGATGGACGCCGTGCTACGACTGCGGCGCCTGCACCGGGTTGGGCCTCGAGCACGTCGTGGCGTCGGCGGTGCCTCCCGCAGGCGGCAGCCAGGGCACGGGCCAGGACCTCGCCCAGGGCGACCGGATCCCGGTCCAGCTCGTCAGCCGTGCCTCCTGAGGAGAGGCGCCGGCTGCGCCTGCGCTTCTCCAAGGCGGGCAAGATCCGCTTCACGAGCCACCGGGACGTGGCGCGGATGTGGGAGCGGGCACTACGCCGCAGCGGGCTGCCCGTCGCGTACTCGCAGGGCTTCGTGCCACACCCGCTGATCAGCTTCGGGCTGGCCCTGCCGACGGGGTGTGAGTCCGACGGCGAGTACCTCGATGTCCGACTGGGACCGGCCCCGGCGGGCGAGACGCCGGTTGCGCAGATACCGGCGGTCCTCAGCGCCTTGCTGCCCGACGGCATCGAGGTCCAGGCAGCCGCCTTCGTCGCAGAGACGGAGGGCTCGCTCCAGCAGGAGGTAGCATCGTGTACTTGGGAGTTAGAGGTGCTCAGCGTGCCTGATGGGGAAATGGCGGAGCGGGTGGAGAGGGTGCTCGCCGCCCCGGTCCTCACGGTCCGGCGGGAACGGAAGGGTCGTCCGACCGACGACGACGTCCGCCCGGCCATCCTTGCGCTGTCGACAACCGGCTCCCGTGGTCACCTGCAGGCCGAACTGGCCACGCGCCCACTGGGGGTGCGGCCCGGTGACCTCATGACGGGCCTGGGGACCGACGCGGTTCTCGGAATGGCCCGAAGAACGCATCAATGGATCGAGCGTGACGGCGCACGGTTCGAGCCGCTCCCCCGGAGCGGGCCCGGAACCGGCGACGGGGCGCAACAGGACGCAAGGAGGGACCCCCCTCATGTCAGAGACCGAAATCAGCGGGAACCCGGAGGGCGACAGCCCTCCGCAGGGACCACCTCCCGAGAGCCGACCGCCGGAGGGCGCAGAGGGAGCTAGCCCTCAGGCCCCGCCGCGCCCGGCGCCCCGCAAGCCCAAGATCGGCGACACGCGTCCCGCGCGCGTCGTCCCGCCACCCAAGCCCGCGCCGACGGCCGCGCCGGTCGTCCCGTTGGTACGACCCGAGCCCAGTCAACCGAAGGAAGGCGGGACAGACGTGGCCGCGCCGGCGGAGCCGGTGCCGGCACCGGAGCGGTCCGACGAAGGCGAAGATGGGGAGACGCGCAATCGAGGACGCCGTCGTTCGGGGCGGGAGCGGCGCTCGCGCCAGACGGGCCGGTACCTGGTGTGCGTACACGTGCAGCCGCACATGACCCAGATCGCAATGCTCGAGGGTCGCTCGCTCGTCGAGCACTACGTGTCCCGGGCGGCCGACGACACGAACCAGATCGACGGCAACGTCTACCGGGGCCGGGTGCAGAACGTGCTGCCCGGCATGGAGGCCGCGTTCGTCGACATCGGGATCCCGAAGAACGCCGTGCTGTACCGGGGCGACGTCCGCTATGACAAGGACGACATCGAGGGGGGCGCGTCACAGCAGCCCCGCATCGAGGACGTGCTCAAGGCGGGCCAGACGATCCTGTGCCAGGTGACCAAGAACCCGATCGGGGCCAAGGGCGCCCGGCTCACCCAGGAGGTGTCGCTGCCCGGGCGCTTCGCCGTGCTCGTGCCGAACTCGAGCGCGTTCGGGATCTCGAAGCGCCTCGGGGACAACGAGCGTCGCCGCCTGCGCCGGGTGATCGACGAGGTGAAGCCCGCGGGGCACGGGATGATCGTGCGGACTGCGGCCGAGGGCGTGTCGCCCGAGGAGCTCCAGCGCGACGTCACGACGCTCGTGGAGCAGTGGAACGCCATCGAGGCGGAAGCCAAGAAGTCGAACGCGCCGGGCCTGCTGTACCGGGAGCCGGACCTGGCCGTCCGCATCCTGCGCGAGGAGCTGAACGCGGAGTACCGCGGCGTCGTCATCGACGACCGGGCGCTCTACGAGCAGGTGCGCGACTACGTGACAGCGGTGAGCCCGGAGCTGGCCGAGCGAGTCGAGTACTACGACGCCGAAGAGGAAGGCCTGCCGATCTTCGAGCGCTACCACGTGCACGAGCAGCTGCACAAGGCACTCGACCGCAAGGTGTGGCTGCCGTCGGGGGGCTCGCTGATCATCGAGCGGACCGAGGCGCTGACGGTGATCGACGTCAATACCGGCAAGAACGTCGGCAAGACGAATCTGGAGGAGACGGTCTACCGGAACAATCTGGAGGCGGCCGAGGAGGTGGCGCGCCAGCTCCGCCTGCGGGACCTTGGCGGCATCATCGTGATCGACTTCATCGACATGGAGGTCCGGGAGAACCGGGACAAGGTGGCCTCGGCCTTGCGCAGCGCGCTGTCCCGGGACAAGACGCGGACCCAGGTCTTCGACATCTCCGAGCTGGGCCTGGTCGAGATGACCCGCAAGCGGGTCTCGGAGGGCCTGCTCGAGACCCTGTCCACGGAGTGCACGGTGTGCGGGGGCCGGGGGGTCACCCTCGACGATTCCGTCCTGCGCTGATGCGCTAGGATTTGCGGCTTATGTATGCCGTGATCAGGTCCGGAGGGAAACAAGAGCGCGTGGCCGAGGGCCAGCGTGTCCGCGTCGAGCTGCTGGGCGAGGCGGTGGGCGCCGAGGTGTCCCTGGAACCCGTCCTGGTCGTCGACGGCTCCACCGTGCTGGCCACGCCCGAGCAGCTGGCGGGCGCCTCGGTGAAGGCGAAGGTCGTGGGCGAGGAGAAGGGCCCCAAGATCAACGCCATGACCTACAAGTCCAAGTCGAACCAGCGCCGCCGCTGGGGCCACCGCCAGCACTACGCCACGCTGGAGATCACCGCCATCACGGCGAAGTAGAGGAGTTCACACATGTCCAAGACCAAGGGAGGCGGGTCCACCCGCAACGGCCGCGACTCCAACGCGCAGCGTCTCGGCGTGAAGCAGTTCGACGGGACAGCCGTGACGGCCGGCTCCATCATCGTGCGCCAGCGCGGGACGAAGATCTATCCGGGCTCCAATGTGGGCATCGGCGGCGACGACACCCTCTTCGCGACGGCCGACGGCTTCGTGAAGTTCGGTCAGCGCCGGGGCCGCAAGCACGTCAGCGTCGTCGCCGGCTAGCTGCTCCGGGTCGCCGGCGTTTGTCGGCTGCGTGTGGTTACTGTGCATCTCGGCGGTATGACTGAGCTCCTCGTATGTGGCGGGATGCAAGGTTATGCACGTGATCGTCCGTGGGCGGGCACTCGTTCGGGTGTATACGCGAGCCCTAATGTCCCGTGAACGGCGGATCGTAGACGCGGCCAATGCATATTCATGCAGTGCGTCTGCACGTCGGAGGACGGGATCAGACTGAGGAGCGCTGATGCAGCTCGATCCCGTTGCCGTAGGGGTCGGTGGTGAACGCCTGTTGGCGCCCCGTCGTCCCGACCGGGATCGGGTCGCTCACCCGCAGGCCCCGCTCCCGCAGCTGGGTCACCGCGGCATCGAGGTCGTCGAACGCCAGAGCGAAGTGCTGGCCGACGTTCTTCGGGACCTCGGCCTCGATCAGGTGCACCTGCTGCCCGTTGGCGGTGTCGAGCCAGGCGCCGGGAAAGCCGAAGTCAGGCCGTGTGTGGTTCTGCACGAGTCCCAACGTCTCTGTGTAGAACGCGATCGCACCGGGCACGTCGGGGACGTTGATCGCGACGTGGTCGACGCCGACAGGCTCCACCAGGTTGCTCACGGCAACGAGCCTACGACGTGGCGGACGATCGCGGCCACGGTGGGCGCGGTGGCGTTCCCGACCGCTGTGATCTGGGCCAACTCGCTCAAGGGTGACTCGGGCGCGGCCGCCGCGTTCGTCACCACCGCGAGGCCGAGGACATCGGCGCCCGCGGCGCGGGCCGCAATGGTCTCGAGGGCCAACGACATTCCCACGGCGTCGGCGCCCATTCCCTTGAGCATGCGGATCTCGGCCGGTGTCTCGAACTGCGGCCCCGGCAGTTGCGCATAGACGCCCGGCCGCTCGGCCAGCGCATCGCCAGCGCCGGGACCCGGTGTCGCTGCGGCGAGCGCACGCAGCGCCGGCGAGTAGGCGTCGACCATGTCGACGTAGTCCGGTCCCTGCAGCGGGCTGCGGCCCGTCAGGTTGAGGTGGTCCTCGAGCACCATCACGCTTCCCGGTGTGAGGCCCTCGCGGATGCCACCTGCGGCCGCGGTCAGGATGACCGTGGCGCAGCCTGCTGCGATCCCGGTGCGCAGCGGGTGGACCGCCTCGGCCGGCTCGAGCCCTTCGTAGAGGTGGGACCGCCCTCCGAGGACGAGGAGCCGCTTGCCCGCCAGCGCCACCGACCATCCCTGCGCCCGGTGTCCCGCCGCCGTGTAGGGCGGGAAGAACGGGAGCGTGTCGAGCGGCACTCCGTCCTCTTCGCCCACGAGGAGCTCGGCGACGCCCGTAAGGCCACTGCCGAGGACGAGCAGCACGTCGTGATGGTCGACGCCGATCCGGCGGGCCAGCTCCCTGGCGCTGTGGGCCGCTCGCTCGGCCACGTCGTCCATGGGGAGATGGTAGGTGGTGCTTCGGCGGGGGCCGCGTAACATCGAGCCGGCATGCCACCCACCGCCGCACCTCCAGTCCTTCACCCCCTGGCCCCGTTGACGGGGGACGAGATCTCGGCGGCCCGCGAGACCATCTTCGCCAGTGGCCGCGCCGAGGTGGCCAACGACGCCCTGCGGTTCGCCTACATGGGCCTGTGCGACCCGCCCAAAGAACTGGTCCGCGCGTTCGACCGCGGTGACAAGGTGGACATCGACCGCCGCGTGCGCGTCGTGGTGCTCCAGGGCCCGGTGGCCGACGTGACGGAGGCCATCGTGTCGGTGACGCGCGGCGAGGTGGACCGCTGGGAGGCGGTGCCCGACGTGCGGCCGCCGCTGCAGATCGAGGAGTCGATCCACGTGCTGGCAGCGCTCCACGAGCACCCCGAATGGAATGCCGCCCTCGACCGCCGGGGGATCGTCGACCGCTCGCTGGTCCAGATCGATCCCTGGCCGGCGGGCACGTTCGACCTCCCGCACGAGGAGGGCCGGCGGATCACCCGCTGCCTCGCCTACCTCCGAGAGACCCCCGAGGACAACGGGTACGCCAGGCCGCTCGAGGGCCTTCTCGCTTTCGTCGACATGGGCCGGGGCGAGGTGCTCGAGGTCGTCGACCTCGGGGTCGTGCCGTTCCCGCCCAAGTCGGGCAGCTACTACCCCGAGCACAACGGGCCGCTGCGCACCGACCTCAAGCCGCTCGAGATCACGCAGCCGGAGGGGCCGAGCTTCGAGGTCGAGGGCAACCTCGTGCGGTGGCAGAAGTGGTCGCTGCGTTTCAGCATGGACCCGCTCGAGGGACTCGTCCTGTACACGGTCGGCTACGAGGACGGCGGCCGAGTCCGTCCGGTCCTCTACCGAGCGGCCGTCAGCGAGATGGTGGTGCCCTACGGCCACCCCGGGCCCATGCATGCATGGAAGAGCGCGTTCGACGCCGGCGAGTGGGGTCTGGGCCGCATGGCCAACTCCCTCACCCTCGGCTGCGACTGTCTGGGGGAGATCCGCTACTTCGACGACGTCTTCGCCGACGAGAAGGGCAAGCCGCACACGCGCGCCAACGCCATCTGCATGCACGAGGAGGACTACGGCATCCTCTGGAAGCATGTCGACCTGGTCTCGGGTCGCACCGAGGTGCGCCGGTCGCGGCGGCTGGTGGTGAGCTCCATCGCCACCGTCGGCAACTACGAGTACGGGTTCTACTGGTACTTCTATCTCGACGGGACGATCCAGCTCGAGGTGAAGCTCTCCGGGATCATGTCGACCATGGCGGTGGCGAACGGCGACGCCGGCGACCACGCCAAGATGGTTGCGCCGGGCCTTGCTGCGCCCTATCACCAGCATCTCTTCAACGTCCGGCTCGACGTCGAGGTGGACGGTCCCGACAATGCCGTGTTCGAGGTGGACGCGACGGGCTCCGGCGAACCGGGCACGCCCGAGAACCCGTGGGGCAACGTGTTCGGCACGACGGCGACGCTGCTCGAGACCGAGGCGGCGGCCCGGCGCGACGTCGACCCGTCGCGCAGCCGCAGCTGGCGTGTCACCAACCGCTCGACGCGCAATCTGGTCGGCGAGCCCACGGCGTACAAGCTGCTGCCCGGGTCGACACCGACGCTGCTCGCGCATCCGGACTCCAGCGTGGGGCGCCGCGCCGCCTTCGCCACGCACAACCTGTGGGTCACGCCGTACGACGCCGAGGAGCGGCGGGCCGCCGGCGACTACCCAAACCAGCACCGCGGGGGTGCCGGTCTGCCCGAGTGGACGGAGCAGGACCGGCCGATCGTCGACACCGACATCGTGCTGTGGCACTCCTTCGGTGTCACCCACATCCCCCGGCCCGAGGACTGGCCTGTCATGCCCGTCGAGTACACCGGCTTCACCCTGGTCCCGTTCGGCTTCTTCGACCGCAACCCCGCGCTCGACGTGCCGCCTTCGGCGGACCACTGCCACGATGGCTGAGCACGCGCAGCACGCGCACACACCCCAGGAGTACCACCCGCCAGTCGAGGAGTACCTCGAGACGATGTTGGGCCTGGCCGAGGAGGGTGTGCCGGTGATCCAGGCGCGTATCGCCGAGCGCCTGGGCCGCTCGGCGCCCTCGGTCTCCGAGATGCTGGACCGGCTGACCGAGGACGGCTACGTGACGCGCGAGGGCCGACGCCTGTCGCTGACCGACAGCGGGCGGGCGCTCGCCGAGAAGGTCGTGCGCAAACACCGGCTGGCCGAACGCCTGCTTGTCGACGTCATCGGGCTCGAGTGGCACAAGGTGCACCGCGAAGCGGGGCGTTGGGAACACGTGATCTCCGACGACGTGGAGGCACGGCTCGTCGAGCTCCTCGGCGACCCCGCCACCTGCCCGCACGGAAACCCGATCCCGGGCTCGCACTCGGCTGCACCCGCCGTCACCACCCGGCCTCTGGCCGAGGTCGGCGAGGGGGAGCGGGTGCGGCTCCTGCGCATCAGCGAGGAGGTCGAGCTGAACCTGGGGTCGCTGACGTTGCTCGACGACGGCGGCTTCACTCCCGGTGCGGTGGCGCTCGTGGGTGGGCGCGACACCGACGGCACCGTGGAGGTGGCGGTGGAAGGTGGCGACGAGAAGCTGCGGGTCTCGCGCGATCTCTCCGGCCGTCTGTTCGTCGGCGCACCGTGACCCTGCGGCTCGTTGGAGACGCCGTCTTCACGGTCGACGCGGACGACACCGTGCTCGCGCCGGGCGCGGTCGAGGTCAGCGACGGGCTGATCTCGTGGGTGGGCGATCCCGCGCGGGTGCCACCGGGCAGCGGCACGGAGGTGCGGGAGCTCGGCGGCGTGCTCATGCCCGGACTCGTCAACTGCCACGCGCACTCGCCCATGACGCTGCTGCGCAGTGCCGGGGACGGTCTGCCGCTCGACCGCTGGTTGAGCGAGTCGGTCTGGCCGCGCGAGGCAAGGCTCGTGGACGAAGACGTCTACTGGGGCATGACGCTCGGTGCTGCCGAGCTGCTCACCAACGGCATCACCACGACGTGCGAGCAGTACCGGCACCCCGCTCCCGTGATCGATGCCCTGCTCGCCGCCGGCATCCGGGGCGTCTTCACGCCTGGGATCTTCGAGGTGCCCGGGACCCCCACCATGCCGGGCCAGCGCTGGGACGAGATGCTGTCCGAGGCCTGCCGCCTGTTCGACTCGATGGACGGACGCGAAGGCCGATTGCACCTCGGCTTCGGGCCGCACGCCGCCTACACGGTGCCACCGGACGGGCTGCGCGAGATCGAGGCCGAGGCGAAGCGGCGTGACGCGCTGTTCCAGATCCATCTCTCGGAGACGGAGTCGGAGTGTGCCGTCGTACTCGAGCGTTACGGGATGAGCGCGCCAGCCCTGCTGGCCGACGTCGGTGCCCTCGAGGGCCGTGTCCTCGCGGCGCACGCCGTGTGGCTCGACGACCACGACCTGGCGCTGCTCTCCGGCCACGACGTGGGGGTGGCGCACTGTCCGGGGTCCAACGGCAAGCTCGGCTCCGGCGTCGCTCCGTTGCAGCTGCTGCTCGAGCGCGGCATACGGGTCGGGCTCGGTACCGACGGCCCCGCCTCCAACGACGATCTGCACCTGTGGGACGAGATGCGCCTCGCCGCGCTCTTCGCCCGGGCCAGGGCCGGCGATCCGGGAGCGGTCACCACGGCGACCGCGCTGCGCCTGGCCACGCGCGGTGGGGGCGAGGCACTGGGCCTGCCTGTCGGCGCGCTCGAACCGGGGCGGCCGGCCGACATCATCCGGCTGCGCACGGACGACCCGCGTTTCACGCCCTCGGTGACCGCTGCCGAACTGCTCGGGCACCTGGTGTGGGCCGGCGCCGGCTACCTGGTGACCGATGTGTGGGTGGGCGGCTCGTGCGTCGTCGAGGCCGGACGCTGCACGCATATCGACGAGGACCGCGCCCGGGCGGAGGTCGCCCAGCGCGCCCACCGATTGCTCGGCTCGTAATCTTTCTCCCCATGCCCGGCTTCGTCGATCAGGCTCAGCTGCACGCGCGCGCGGGCGACGGTGGCGCCGGCGCAGTCTCGTGGCGGCGCGAGGCGCACGTCGACCGGGGCGGTCCCGACGGTGGCGACGGCGGCCATGGCGGTGACGTCTGGCTCGTGGCTTCCGAGAACGAGTCGTCCCTCCTCGCCTTCAAGGACCATCCCTTCCGGCGCGCCACGAACGGAGGCCACGGGTCGGGGCAGAAGCGACACGGGGCGCGGGGCAAGGACATCGACGTCTCCCTTCCCGTCGGCACCGTCGTGCGGGACCGCGCAGGGGACGTGGTGGTGGACATGGCCACACCCGGCATGCGATCGCTCGTGGCCGAGGGCGGTCAGGGTGGCCGCGGCAACGCGCGCTTCTTGTCCAACCGGCGGCGCGCTCCGGCCTTCGCCGAGCAAGGCGAGCCCGGCCAGGAGTTCTGGCTCAACCTCGAGTTGAAGTTGATGGCCGACGTTGCGCTGGTGGGGTTTCCCAATGCCGGGAAGTCGACGCTCATCTCGTCGGTGTCCGCGGCCAAGCCGAAGATTGCCGACTACCCGTTCACCACGCTCGAGCCACATCTCGGTGTCGTGCGGGTGGGTGGTGGGCACAACGGCACGGATTTCGTGATGGCCGACATCCCGGGACTGGTCGAAGGCGCGGCCGGCGGGCGCGGCCTGGGGCACCAATTCCTGCGCCACATCGAACGGGCGCGCGTGCTCGTCGTGCTGCTCGACCTCGGCGCTCCGCTCGCAGGTGGCGAGCCGGCGGCGGACCAACTGCGCGTGCTGCTGGCGGAGCTCGGCGCCTACCGCCCCGAGCTGCTCGAGCGGCCTCGGGTCGTCGCGGGCAGCAAGGCCGACCTGGTGGCGGACGGCGGTGACGTCGCCGGAGAGGCCGTGTGCGACCTCGTCCTCTCTGCTGCCACCGGCACCGGCGTCGACGAGCTCGTCGGCCGGCTCGCCGTCTTGGTCCAGGAGGCCCGGGCCCAGGCGGCAGCAGGCCTGGCGGCCGGCACGGGCGAGGTCGTCGTGCACCGGCCTCTGCCCGAGGGAGTCGACGTGCAGCGCGCCGGCGCCGGGGCCTGGCTGGTCGTGGGGAGGGCCGCCGAGCGGGCCGTGGCGCTGTCCGACCTCACGGACGCCGGCGCGCAGGCCGAGGCCGTCCGACGGCTGCGGCGGCTCGGTGTCGACCGCGCGCTGGCCCGGGCGGGCGCGCGCGACGGCGACGAGGTCACCGTGGGCGCAATGACGTTCACCTGGGGTGAGGACGAGTGAGGCGGGTGCCGGAGTGATCGTCGTCGTCAAGGTGGGGTCCTCGTCGGTGACACCGGAAACCGTCGAGCGCCTGTGCGGCGAGGTTGCCGCGGCGCGCGCGGACGGCCACACCGTCGTCGTCGTCACGTCGGGCGCCATCGCGGCCGGGTGGACGGCGCTGGACCCCGACGCCCGGCGCCAGCGCCCGGCCGATCCCGCGGTGCTCCAGGCCGTCTCCGCCGTGGGCCAGCACCGGCTCATGCGGCTGTGGCAGGACGGGCTCGAGCCGTACGGCACGCTGGCCGGCCAGGTCCTGCTCGCGCCGCTCGACTTCGTGCACCGCACGCAGTACCTCCACGCTCGAGGCACGCTCCGTCACCTGGTCGAGCTGGGCGTGGTTCCCGTCGTCAACGAGAACGACGCCATCGCCGACGAAGAGATCCGCTTCGGCGACAACGACCGGCTGGCGGCGCTCGTCGCGCATCTCGTCGGCGCCCAGCTGCTCGTGCTGCTCACCGACACACCTGGTCTCCTCACCGCCGACCCGCGGCGCGACCGTGAGGCGTCGCTCATCGAGGAAGTGGTCGAGATCGACCAGGAGCTCGAGCGTCTGGCCGGCGGGCGCGGCAGCGCAGTCGGCAGCGGCGGCATGGCTTCGAAGCTGGCAGCCGCGAAGATCGCCACCTGGTCCGGAGTGCGCACGGTGATCGCGGATGCAAACCGACCCAACGTGCTCGCCGCCTCCCTGGCGGACGAAGCGGGCGTAGGCACGGTGTTCCGGGCCCGACAGAGCCGGCTCTCGGCGCGCAAGCTGTGGATCGCGTTCGCGTTGGGCGCCGCGGGGAGCCTCGCCGTCGACGAAGGGGCGCGTGCGGCGCTGACCGGGGGTGGCCGCTCGCTGCTCGCCGCCGGCGTGGTCGGCTGCACCGGTGAGTTCCGAGCCGAGGACGCCGTCGAGATTGCCGGTCCCGACGGACAGGTCTTCGCCAAGGGCCTGGTCCGGGTACCGGCAGCGTCGGCCGAAGAGTGGATGGGCCGGCGCAGCCAGGTCGTCGTCCATCGTGACGACCTGGTCCTTGTAACCTGAACCGATGACCTCGCCCGCGTTGGAGCAGCTCGCGGGCCGCGTCCAGGCCGCCGCCCGAGTCGTCGCCCGCTCGACGAGCTCGACCCGCGACGACGCATTGGGCCAGGCGGCCGACCTTCTCGACGAGGAGTGGCCGACGCTCTTCGAGGCGAACGCCGCAGACCTGGAGCGGGCCGAGGCGGCCGGCATGGTCGAGGCGGCCCGGGACCGCCTGCGCCTGACCGAAGCGAGGGTGCGTGCGATGGCCGGCGGCCTGCGCAAGGTGGCCGGCCTCCCGGACCCTGTCGGCGAGGTGACCGAGGGCTGGGTGCGGCCCAACGGCCTGCGCGTGAGCCGGGTGCGTGTCCCGTTGGGTGTGATCGGCGTCATCTACGAAAACCGGCCCAACGTGACGAGCGACGCCGCCGGGCTCTGCCTGAAGGCCGGCAATGCGGCATTCCTGCGTGGCTCGTCGTCGGCCCTCGAGTCCAACCGTGCCATCGTGGCGCTTCTCCGCCGGGCGTCGGTCAAGGCGGGCCTGCCCGAGGACGCCATCGCCCTGGTGGAGGAGACGTCGCACGAGACGGCGGTGGCCTTCATGCAGCTGCGCGGCTACATCGACTGCCTGATCCCGCGCGGCGGCCCCGCGCTGATCAATTCGCTCGTCGAGCACGCGACCGTGCCCTACGTGCTCGACGGCGACGGCAACTGCCACATCTACATCGACGGCGCGGCCGACCTGTCGATGGCACACGACCTGGCGGTGAACGCGAAGACGCACCGCTTCGGGGTGTGCAACGCCGTCGAGACCATCCTCGTGCACGAGCAGGTTGCGGCAGCGTTCCTGCCGCGATTGGCCGAGTCGCTCGTGGCCGCCGGCGTCGAGATCCGGGCCGACGAGCGCAGCCGGGCCCACGTGCCCGCCGCCGTGCCCGCCACGGAGGAGGACTTCGCAACCGAGTTCCTGGCGCCGGTGGTGGCCATCGGGATGGTGGACGGCGTCGCCGACGCCATCGCGCACATCGCCCGATACAACTCGGGCCACTCGGAGGCGATCGTGACGTCTGACGTGGCGACGGCCGACCGCTTCGTGGCGGAGGTCGACGGGGCAGCGGTGCTGGTGAACACGTCGACGAGGTTCGTCGACGGCGAAGAGCTCGGCCTGGGCGCAGAGGTGGGCATCTCCACCCAGAAGTTGCACGCGCGCGGTCCGATGGGAGTGAAGGAGTTGACGACGTTGAAGTGGGTCGTACGGGGCGACGGGCAGGTGCGCGCGTGAGCGAGACGATGAACGGCCGCCTGGGGTTGCCCGAGGCGGGACCCCCCCGGTTCGAGTCTTTGGATGGGGTGCGGGGTGGCCTCAGCAAGGTCGGCTACCTGGCCGACGAATCCATCAGCGGCGTCGTGTATCTCGCCGACCGGCTCGGCAAACCGGTGTTGGTCGAGGGGCCGGCGGGCACCGGCAAGACGCAGCTCGCCAAGTCGGTCGCCGAGCTGACCGGAGCCCGGCTCATCCGCCTGCAGTGCTACGAGGGCCTCGACGAGTCCAAGGCGCTCTACGAGTGGAACTACCGCAAGCAGTTGTTGCGCATCCAGGCGGGGGAGCACGGCAAGGGCGAGACGGAGGGGCCGAGCTGGCACGAGCTCGAGGAGGACATCTTCTCGGAGGACTTTCTGTTGACGCGCCCGCTGCTCGAGGCGATCCGGTCGACCGAGCCGGTGGTGCTGCTCGTCGACGAGGTCGACCGCGTCGAGCTCGAGACCGAGGCGCTGCTGCTCGAGATCCTCTCGGAGTACCAGGTGTCCATCCCCGAGCTCGGGACGGTGCGGGCGTCGCAGTTGCCGATGGTGTTCCTGACGTCCAACAACACCCGCGAACTGTCGGAGGCGCTCAAGCGGCGCTGCCTGTACCTGCACATCGACTACCCGGACCTCGAACGCGAACGCGAGATCGTGCGGGCCAAGGTGCCGGGCATCAGCGAGGAGCTCGCCGACCAGGTGGCGCGCATCGTGCGCTCGCTGCGTACGCTCGAACTTCGTAAGGCGCCCTCGGTGTCCGAGACCCTCGACTGGGCGCGCACGCTCGTCCTGCTCGGCGTGCAGACGATCGACGCGGCGGAGGCGAAGGATACGCTGAACATCTTGTTGAAGTACCAGGCCGACATCGAGCGGGCGACCAAGGAGCTCCTGTCGGGCTCGACGAACTGAGCGCCGTCACACCGTGCTCGACCTCCTCTCCGGCTTCGTCACCGAGCTGCGCCGCGCCGGTCTCCCCGTCTCGCTGACCGAGCATCTCGACGCGGCCGAGGCCGTCCAGCACATCCCGCTCGAGGACCGCGAGGGCCTGAAGTACGCGCTCGCGGCCACGCTCGTGAAGAGCTCGTCGCACTGGCGCGCCTTCGAGACGGCGTTCGAGGTGTTCTTCGCCGTGCGCCCGGGCGGCGGCACCGGCGAGGAGGGCGACGAGCTCGGCGAGGGCGAGGGTGACACCGAGAGCGAGGGCGCGCCGGGCGACCAGGGGCGCATGCCGGGCCAAGGCCGCTCGTGGAAGGGCGGGGGCGGCGGCGAGGGCATGACGCCCGAGGAGCTGGCCGA
>DATAYX010000157.1:0-10761 GCA_036272355.1 Acidimicrobiales bacterium | reverse complement strand
GCGAGAGTGCATCCCGACGTTCCGGGTGCCGCCGACGTGAGTGGACTGCTTTCGTCCGACGAGGGTGTGCGGCGGGACACTTCGCTCGAGAAGCTGGCCGCGCTGAAGGGCGCGTTTTCCGAGACGGGAACGGTCACGGCGGGGACGTCGTCGCAGATATCCGACGGGGCGGCGGCGGTGCTGATCATGAGCGAGGAGCGGGCCACATCGCTCGGGATGACGCCCCGGGCCCGCTTCCACACGTTCGCCGTCGCAGCCAACGACCCCCAGATCATGCTGACGGCGCCGATCCCGGCGACCGAGCTGGTCCTGGCCAAGGCGAAGCTCAAGCTCGACGAGATCGACCTGGTCGAGATCAACGAGGCCTTCGCGTCGGTCGTGCTGGCGTGGGAACGCGAGTACCACCTCGACATGGCGAAGGTAAACGTCAACGGCGGCGCGATCGCCATCGGACACCCGACCGGCTGTTCGGGCGCCCGACTCATGGCCACCCTGTTGAACGAGCTCGAGCGGACCGGCGGGCGCTACGGGCTCCAGACGATGTGCGAGGGCGGCGGGCAGGCCAACGCGACGATCATCGAGCGGCTCGGTTGATGGCGGGCACTTCTGCGCCCGCCGTCGAGGGTTGGTTTACAACCGGCGAGGACGGTCGGGACCCGGCGCTGCTGGGTTCTCGTTGTGAGGGGTGCGGCACGTTCGCCTTTCCCGCCGAGACGAGCTACTGCAAGAACCCCGACTGCTCCTCGACGTCGTTCGAGTCGGTCGAGCTGTCGCGCCGAGGCCGGATCTGGTCGTACACCGACGCTCGGTACCAGCCCCCACCGCCCTACGTCGCGGCCGACCCGTATGTCCCCTTCTGTCTGGCGGCCGTGGAGCTGGCGGAGGAGAAGCTCGTCGTCATGGGCCAGGTCGTCCCCGGGGTCACGGTCGAGGACCTGTCGGTGGGCGACGAGGTAGAGCTCGTGATCGACACGCTGTACTCAGAAGACGGCTGCGACTACCTCGTCTGGAAGTGGCGACCGGTCGTCCGGACCGTTGCCGACGGGAAAGGCTGAGCGATGCCCGACGACAGGCGAGTAGCCGTGCTGGGTGCAGGGATGCACGAGTGGGGCAAATGGGGCCGGCCGTTCGTTGAATACGGGTTGGCGGCGGCCCGGGCCGCTCTCGACGATGCGGCCCTGACCTGGCGTGACATGCAGTTCGTCTCGGGGGCCGACACCATCCGCAACGGCTATCCCGGCTTCGTTTCTGGTGCCACCTTCGCCCAGGCGCTCGGATGGACCGGAGCACGGGTGTCGAGTGTCTATGCGGCGTGTGCTTCCGGCGCCGTGGCCATCGCCAACGCGCGGGCGCAGATCCTCGCCGGCCTGTGCGACGTCGCGTTGGTCGTCGGGGCCGACACCACGCCAAAGGGTTTCTTCGCTCCGGTCGGAGGCGAACGCAAGGACGATCCCGACTGGCTTCGCTTCCACCTCATGGGCGCGACGAATCCCACGTACTTCGCGTTGTACGCGCGGCGGCGGATGGATCGCTTCGGCGCCACCGAGGAGGACTTTGCACAGGTCAAGGTGAAGAACGCGCGCCACGGGTTGGCGAACCCGTACGCGCGGTACCGCAAGGAGGTGACTGTCGACGAGGTGCTCGCCTCGCCGATGGTGGCCGACCCGCTCCGTCTCCTGGAGATCTGTGCGACGTCGGACGGCGGCGCTGCGCTCGTGCTCTCGAGTATGGAGTTCGCTCGCCGTCACCGGAGCGGCGCGGCACCGTTGGTCACCATCGACGCCGTTTCGACCGTCACGCCGTCGTTCCCCAACACCGTGATCGAGATGCCGAACTTCGCGACAGACTCGGCGGCGGCCCTCTCAGAGCCGTCGGGCGATGGGGCAGCGGGATTTCGTCCGTCGATCGCCTCCGCCGCATACGCCGAAGCGGGGATAGGCCCCGAGGACGTGAACCTCGCAGAGGTCTACGACCTTTCCTCGGCGCTCGAGCTCGACTGGTACGAGGACATCGGACTGTGCGGCGAGGGCGAGGCCGAAAAATTGTTGCGGGATGGTGTTACGACCATCGGCGGGCGAGTCCCTGTCAACCCATCCGGCGGGCTCTCGTGCTTCGGTGAGGCGATCCCAGCCCAGGCCATCGCGCAGGTCTGTGAGTGCGTCTGGCAACTTCGAGGTCACGCCGCTGGGCACCAGGTGGAGGACGCTCGTGTGGCGGTGACCGCGAACCAGGGCCTTTTCGGGCATGGGTCGTCCGTGCTTCTCCGTCGCTAAAACCCTGGTAGCCGCCTTATTCATGATTCGTGCCTGGCGGTTTGTGCACGCCGTGTGTGATCCCTGTTCTTTCGGGTATGAGCACCAATGACGTCAAACGAATGCAGTGTCTTGCTTAGGCTGGCGGTGCGCGTGAGTCGTCTTATTCGGAGTCGGCAAGGATCGACGCAACGAACAGAACGACGCTGCGATTGGAGGAAACCACATACATGTTGGCCACTGATGTTTCTGGGTTGCGCCAAGATGAGCAGCAGCAAGGAGCTAAGAACGGAATGCAGGACCAGACTGACCATGGGGCGGGCTCAGACGACGTCCTGAAGGCCCTCGGCGAGCTGGAGTCGGTCCTTAGGGAGAACGCCGAGAGCGAGCGTCTTCTGGCCAAGCGGATCGCCGACGTCCGCCTCGCCCGGGAGAACGGGCGGGAGTGGAAAGCGATCCTGGGCGATGAGGACGAGCCGGGCACGGTGCAGCTTGTGAGCACCATCTTGCGCCGGCAGTCCGAGGCGAGTGGCTTTTTGCGCCGTTCCCTCGTGGTCGCCCTGCGTGCAGAGGGGCAAAGCATCCCGAGCATCGCCCACCTCTTCGGCGTGACGCATCAGCGGGTCTCGAACCTGCTGCGGCGGGTCGCACAGGGCGCCGCCGCCGCCGACTCGAATTCGGACTAAGTCGTCCAGGCGCGCAAGAGCGCGTCCGCTTCCGTCATGATGCCGTCGACGATCTCTGCGACCGGCGGGAGAGCGTTCAGGACACCCACGACTTGACCCGTGGGCAGCACCCCGACGTCTGTACGCCCTTCGACAAGCGCTGCCTTGGTCATGACGGGCGCGTTGGCGGCCATGACTACCTGTGCCCACGTGAGCTCGTTGCCCGCTTTCATCGCGCGCCCTTCGCGCAGCAGCGAACGCAGAGTGGCACCGGTCTCTTTACGGAACTGCAGTGCGCTTCGCGTGGCACGGGGGAGCGAGCGCAACCACGACTGTGACTCGAGGTGATCGACCAGATCGGTACGGACTACACGCTGTGGCGCGCCGTCGACCTTGGTCGTGACGACGGTGCCCGTGACGGTCGTTTCCATGTAGACGCCCTTCACGGCATCGGGGACGCGGCTCTCGGCGGACAGCAGAAACCGAGTGCCCATCGCAACCCCGGCCGCGCCGTACGCCAGGGCGGCAACGAGGCCCCGGCCGCTGAAGAAGCCGCCCGCGCCGAGCACGAGGACCCGGTCGCCCACGGCGTCGACGACCTGGGGTAACAGCAGCGTCGTGGGCACGCTGCCGGTGTGACCACCACCCTCGGCGCCCTGGGCGATGACGGCGTCGACGCCCCATTCCGCCACCTTCTCGGCGTGGCGCCGGGCGCCAACGGTGGGCATCACGAAGAGACCCGATTCCTTGCAGCGAGCCACGAGGGCCGGGTTGGGAGCCTGGGCGAAGCTGGCCACTCGGGCCCCGGTCTCGATCATCAAGTCGATCCGGTCGGTCACGTCGTCGACGTCGGTCCGCAGGTTGACGCCGAACGGGGCAGAGGTCCGGCTTCGCACCTCCGCAATCGCACCAGCGAGCTGGTCCAAGGTCATGGTCGCCGAGGCGAGGATGCCCAGTCCGCCGGCTTCGCACGTGGCGGCGACGAGCCGGGGCCCGGCCACCCAGCCCATGCCGGTCTGCACGAGTGGGTAGCGGATCCCGACCCGCTCACAGAACGCAGTGTGGAGGGCAGGGTGCAACGACGGGCCCGGGCCGGTCAGGTCCGCACCTCTCGGTCACGCAGCGAGGCGGGATCGAGGACGACACGGATGACGTCCAACTCCTCGGGAGTCGGCAGGCGCGTCTCGGCGACATCGTCTCCGATGGTGAGTTCGAATCCGGTTGCCGCGACGATGTCGTCGACGCGCACGCCGGGGTGAAACGAGCGCAGCTTCATGGTTCGGTCAGGTGTCTCGAAATCGAAGACACCGAGGTTGGAGACGACGCGACGGACGTCGTGGAAGCGCAGGGCCCCCTCCCCGGCCGCGGCGGCCCGGTCGTACCCGACACCGCAGACGACATCGACGTGCTCGACGAAGGTCCGCGGGCTGTGGTCGGGTACCCAGTAGCTGGTCGGGTGGTTGACGGAGTTGCCCGGAGCCCCACGCACGCCGATGAGCTGGACCTTGGGATGGTCGTGGGCGCCGACGGCCGAGATGTTCTGGTTGCCCGTGCGGTCGATCTGGCTCGCCATCATCATGATGTGGCGCCGACCCGACCACACCACATCGAACACGCTGCGATACGGCATGGCGGCTTCACGGACCAGTTCGGCCGGTCGAGTGGCGATCGGCGGCGCTCCGACCATGAGCGCAGCCTCGCCATCGGTGAGCACCAGGTCGGGTGCGAAAGTCCGCTTCGCCAGGCGGGCGCCGAGCGACGGGATGGTCCCGAAGGGACTCGCCATGACCTCTCCGGCGTCGCGCCAGGCATCGGCGCAGGCGATCACGCAAGCCTCGGCGCGGGTCACGCCCGGGTCGGATGGTGCCACGGCGCCGCTCATTGGGCCTGACGCTCCTTCACGCGGGCCTGGTACTCGTCCTCTTGCACCATGAGGTAGCGGCCCGCGAACGTCTCCCACTCGGCGGGGTCGCCCGCGGCGGCCGCGTACTCCTTCTGGAAAGCCTCGTCGCGCCCGTAGTCAGGGGGGTTCGCGGTGAAATGCGCACCACCGCGCGCCTCGGCCACGCCGTCGGTGAGCATGCGGTGGATCGCCACGGAGGCCAGCGGATGGGTCTCGTCGGCGAGCTCGCCATTGGGCACGATCCGTTCGGTGGTGAGGAAGCGCCGCTCGGCGGCACCGAGGAAGAGGGCGTCGAAGAAGGGGTCCGGGCTCAGGATCTGCCCGTTGCCGGCGGCGTCGGCCCGGTTGACGTGGACGATCGCAGCGTCGAGATGCAGTGCCGGCACCGCGACCAGCTCGACCTCGGCGTCAGCCGGGTCGGCCAGGTACGGGCTGCCGGCGCCGTAGGGCGAGCGCACGAGGCGCAGGTCGGGGTTGACGGTAAGCACGTCGGAACCGAGGCCGGCCCGGGTCGGCAGGAAGGGGACGCGCCATGACGCCGCCTGCAGGCCGAGGAAGAACATGCCCTCGTCCACCTCCATGACGTCGACCTTGCCGTGCTGGCGAGCTGCCCTCCAGTGGGGGTCGAGCGCAATGGAGTCGAGGGTGACGAACCCGCAGACGACCTTGCGCACTTTGCCGGTGGCGCAGAGGAGGCCGACGTCCGGACCGCCGTAGGCGACGACGGTGAGGTCGCTGAGGTTGGAACGACAGATGGCTCGGATGACGGCCATCGGTTTGCGGCGTGAGCCCCAGCCGCCGATGCCGATCGTCATGCCGGGACGGAGCTCGCCGACGATGTCGTCGACGGTGGTGCGCTTGTCGCTCACTTGGAGGTGTCGGCGTCGCGCTTCTCGACGAAGGCCGCCCGCTGTTCGTCCGCCACGCCGCGCACGTGCAGCTCGTAAGTGAAGCCTTGCTCGAAGCGATAGCTGCGCTTCACGTCGACCGGATCTATGCCGTTCAACGACTCCTTGGCCCGGCGGATGATCGTGGGACTCTTGGTTGCGATGTCGGCGGCCAGCTCGAGTGCGGCCGCATGGAGGCGGTCCGGCGGCACGACGGCGGCCACCGATCCGTAGGAGGCGAGCTCGGCGGCGGGAATGGGCTTGGCCGTGTAGACCATCCGGCGCATCACGTGCTGGGGCACGAGGCGGGCGAGGTGCGTGGCGGCGCCGAGCGCGCCCCGGTCGACTTCGGGGAGGCCGAAGGTGGCGTCCTCGGACGCGACCACGATGTCGGCGTTGCCGGCGAGGCCGATGCCGCCGCCGAGGCAGAAGCCCTGTACGGCGGCGATGACCGGGACCTCGCAGTCGTACACGGCGGCGAAGGCGGCGTAACAGCCGCGGTTGACGCCGACGAGGGCCTCATCGCCCTTGGCGTTGATCTCCTTGATGTCGACGCCGGCGCAGAAGCCACGGCCGGTGGCGCGGAGGACCACGACGCGGTTGGTGGGGACCCGACCGGCCGCGGTGAGGGCGTCGGCCAGGGCGAACCAGCCGGCCACATCGAGGGCGTTGACCGGGGGGTGGTCAATTACGACCTCGGCGATCCCTTCGTGTTCCTGGACCACATCGATGGGCATGGGGCGGACGGTCTCCTCGGTGTCCTCGGTCGGTGGGGTGGGATCGGCTCGGCTCTGGTCGGCGAGTCCTGACGCCGCGTCAGAAGGCCGCAGGGAACTTAGGTCAGCGCGCTGGACAGGGCCAACACGGTGGCGGGACTCGGTGCGGGCAGGGCCGGCTGCCATAGGGTTGGCCGCGTGACCGAGCCCGTCTACGACTTCAGCGAACGCGTGGTCGTCGTGACCGGAGGGTCGCGTGGGGTCGGGGCGGAGATCGTGCGCCGGTTCGTCGAGGCGGGCGCCCACGTGGTGACGTGCGGGCGCCACGAGTCCGAGGTCGAGGGGGCCGTGTTCATGACCGCCGACGTGCGGAAACCGGCGGACGCCGAGAAGGTCGTGGCCAAGGCGGTGGAGCATTTCGGCCGGCTGGACGTGCTCGTGAACAACGCCGGGGGCGCACCGCACGCGATGGCGGCGGACATGTCGCCCCGTTTCGTCGAGGCGGTGATCAACCTGAACCTGTTGGCGCCGCTGTGGTGCGCGCAGTCGGCACACAAGGTGATGGCGGTGCAGGAGGACGGTGGCTGCATCGTGAATGTGACCAGCGTCTCGGGGATGCGACCTTCGCCGGGTGCGTCGGCATACGGGGCGGCGAAGGCGGGCCTCATCAATCTGACTACGACGTTGGCGGTGGAGTGGGCGCCGTTGGTGCGGTTGAACTGTGTGACCGCCGGCCTGCTCGACACCGGGGCGGGCGAAGAGTTCTACGGGGGCCCCGAGGGGATGGAGCGGGTGGCCGCCACCGTGCCGCTCGGGCGGATGGGTAGCCCGGCCGACGTGGCTGCAGCCTGCTTGTGGCTGGCGAGCCCGGGGTCGTCCTACGTCTCGGGCGCCAATTTGGTGCTCCACGGGGGCGGGGAGTGGCCGGCGTACCTGTTGGCGGCGGGGGCGGCCGGGGCGACCGGGGCGACCGGGGCGGGGGATCCTCCGGGCTGAGCGCAGGCCCTATCCCCCGTTCCACCATGCCGATTAGGGGGTTACCGGGGGGTAGCTGCTAAACAGAGCGACCGTGAAATTGGCGGTCCCCACGGAGACCCGTCGCGGAGAGCGCCGAGTTGGCCTCGTCCCCGACGTGGTCAAAAAACTGGTCGGCACGGGCTGGGAGGTCTGTATCCAGGCCGGCGCCGGCGTGGCCGCCGAATTCCCCGACGAGTTGTACAGGGAGGCGGGCGCCACGGTCGCCGCCGACGCGGCGTCGACGCTGTCCGGCGCCGGCCTCGTGGTACGAGTCAATGCCCCGACCGCGGAGGAGGCCAGGGATCTTCCCGACGGCGCCTCCGTCCTGAGCTTCTTCCAGGCCGGCCAGTCCGAGGACGCGCTGCGCGCCCTGGCGGCGAAGAAGGCCACCGTGTTCAGCTTCGACCTGCTGCCGCGCATCAGCCGGGCCCAGAGCATGGACGCGCTTAGCTCGCAGGCGACGGTCTCTGGATACCGGGCCGGGTTGGCCGCGGCCGACCAACTGACCAAGTTCTTCCCCATGTTCATGACGGCGGCGGGCACCGTGCCGCCGGCCAAGGTCCTCGTCATGGGTGTCGGCGTCGCGGGATTGCAGTCGATCGCCACGGCGCGGCGCCTCGGCGCCATGGTCAAGGCCTATGACGTGCGTGCGGCGGCCAAGGAAGAGGCGGAGAGCCTGGGCGCCACCTTCGTCGACACGGGCGTCTCCGCCGAGGGGACGGGTGGGTACGCCAGGGAATTGACGCCCGAGGAGCTGGATCGCCAACGGGCCGCACTGGCCGAGGAAGTCGGGCGTTCCGACGTCGTAATTACGACGGCGGCCGTGCCGGGACGCAAGGCGCCCGTGCTGCTGACCACATCCATGGTCGAGGGGATGGCGCCCGGCGCCGTCGTCATCGACATGGCGGCGGACCAGGGTGGTAACTGCGAGCTCACGAAGGCCGGCGAGGTGGTCGACCACCACGGTGTCCACATCGTCGGGATGACCAATCCGCCGGCGGGCATGCCGACGCACGCCAGTTTCCTCTTCGCCCGCAACGTGGCCAACGTCTTGGCGCTGATGGGACCCGAGGGGTCGCTCGCGCCCGACTGGGATGACGAGATCGTCACCGGCATGTGCGTCTTGCGCGACGGAGAGGCGATGGCGCCGGCGGCCGTGGAGCTGTTGGGCGGCGCCGGCACAGGAGGTGCACAGTCGTGATCGGCCTCATCATGCAGTCGTCCACGAGCGGCGGGTCGGACACCGGGATCATCGCGTTCCTGACCGTCTTCGCCCTGGCGATCTTCGTCGGGATCGAGGTCGTGTCCAAGGTCCCGAGCATCTTGCACACGCCGCTGATGTCGGGCTCCAACGCCATCCACGGCATCGTCCTCGTCGGCGCGCTCGTGGTGATGGGCGGGGCGCACGGCACCGGCCAGCTGATCCTCGGCTTCCTCGCGGTGTTCCTCGCCACTCTCAACATCGTGGGTGGCTTCGTCGTCACCGACCGCATGCTCGAGATGTTCAAGGCCAAGCCCGGCGAGCGGCCCAAGCCCGCTGCCGAGCCCGCACAAGCGTCTGCGGAGGACGGCGGCGCATCCGCCGGCACCGGCACCGGCACGGCTACCGGAGCTGCGTCCTGATGCTCGCCGCGACCTTCACTCTGGCCGACGGCCGGGACCTGGCCTACCTGGTCGCCATCATCGGCTTCATCACGGCGCTCAAGTTCCTGAGCTCGCCCAAGCGGGCCCGTCAGGGCAACCTGATCGGCGCCGCCGCCGCCACACTCGCGGTCGGCATGACGTTCACACTCCCCGAGCTGCGCAACTCGGGGAAGAACCTCGTCCTCGCCCTCATTGCCATGGTGCTCGGCGCGGCCATCGCCGTCCCCGTCGCCCGCTTCGTGAAAATGACGGCGATGCCACAACTCGTGGCCATCTTCAATGGCGTCGGGGGCGGCGCCGCTGCGCTCATCTCCATCGTCGAGCTCCTGCACCTGCACTCGCTCGGCGTCAACCCCGCCGTGTACGTCACCGTCGAGGTCCTCCTCGGTGTGCTGATCGGCTCCGTCTCGTTCTCCGGCAGCGCCATCGCCTTCATCAAGCTCCAAGAACTGATCACCGGCCGTCCGATCACGTACCCCGGCCAGCAGCTCATCAACGGCCTGGTCGGCGTGGCCATCGCAGCCATGATCATCCTGGCCCTCGCCACCAACAGCATCGCTTACGTCTGGGTGATCCTCGCCCTCTCGCTGGTCCTCGGCGTGATCTTCGTGCTCCCCATCGGCGGCGCCGACGTCCCCGTCCTGATCTCCCTCCTCAACAGCTTCACCGGCCTCGCCGTCGCGGCGTCGGGGTTCGTCCTGAACAACTACCTGCTCATCGTCGCCGGCACCCTGGTCGGCGCGTCCGGCATCATCCTCACCCGCCTGATGAGCTCGGCCATGGGCCGCAGCCTGCCCAACATCCTCTTCAGCGCGTTCGGCGCCGTGATCACCGCGACGGGCGGCGAGGAGGGCGATGCCAGCCGTCCCGTCAAGACCGGCACCCCCGAAGACGTGGGCGTACTCCTTGCCTACGCCCGCAAGGTCGTCATCATCCCTGGATACGGACTCGCCGTCGCCCAGGCCCAGCACACCGCCCGCGAGCTCGAGGAGGCCCTCAAGGCCCGGGGTGTCGACACGTTCTTCGCCATCCACCCGGTCGCCGGCCGCATGCCCGGCCATATGAACGTGCTCCTCGCCGAGGCGAACGTCCCCTACGACGACCTCAAGGAGATGGACGAGGCCAACCCCGAGATGAGCACCGCCGACGTCGCCCTCGTCGTCGGCGCCAACGACACGGTCAACCCGGCCGCCAAGTCGACGCCCGGCAGCCCCATATACGGCATGCCGATCATCCACGCCGACGAGGCCGAGAACATCATCTTCCTCAAGCGATCCATGCGTCCCGGTTTCGCCGGCATCGACAACGACCTGCTCTACGACCCCAAGACGACGATGCTCTTCGGCGACGCCAAGGACACCCTTCAGAAGCTTGTGTCCGCCGTCGCTGACGCCTGATCAGCCGCCGCCGGTCCTCCGGGCGGCGTTCGCCCGTCGCGCCGCCGGGCCCGTCACGGCGGTCCACATCGGCGAAGGCAGCGACTTGAGGGCGCGGTCGCTCGGGCCGACAAAGGTCAGCAAATCGTTCGGGTTTCCGGAGATGCACCACTGGTTGGAGTGCACGAGCCCGTGATGATGGACGCACAACAAGACCAAATTGTCCAAATCGGTTGGCCCTCGGTCCGGCTTCCATTCCTTGATGTGGTGCACGTTGGTGAAGACGACATTCGTGCAGCCG
>DATAYX010000156.1:0-4725 GCA_036272355.1 Acidimicrobiales bacterium | reverse complement strand
GTCGTGCCCCCGGTGGCGGGAGACGTGGCCGAGTACGGCTGGGCCGGTGAACCGTTGCCGCTGGGCGAGGGAGCGGTCCAATAATTGAACGAGCTGTACTCCGACGCATTGGCGGCGGGCGGTGTGGCGGCCGGGCCGCTGTAGAGGCCGTAATCGTTCGAGACGCCGATGCCGTTTCGATCCCCGTAGAGGCCGCTGTAGTTGGTGATCGTGTCATTCGCGGTGTGGGCGATGAGGGGTGTGTGGTTGTTCGAGAGCAGAGTTCCGTTGCTCTCGATGAACGCCTTCAGCGCGGGCATCTGCTCGATGTCGGAGAGGACGTTCGGATTGTCCCGGTTGAAGTGCACGTTGTCGAAGGTGACTTGAATCACGTGGTGTACAGAAGGGTTGCCGAAGGTGCAGCTCGACTGGGTCGCGATGGGCGTCGGCGTCGGCGTGGCGCCGGCATTGGCCACAACACCGGACAGCGGGACAAGTATCAAGCCGGAGAGCACGGCGGCTGCGCCTCCTATGGCCATGGTGACAGGCACCGACCTTCGCACGTTGAACATGCTTCTGCTCCTTGTCTCGACCACGTAGCGGGCGCGTCGGGCAACTGGGCCGGAGGCATTGGCGACCTTGCAGCAACTTCAGGTCGACAGCCCCGACGCGGCATTGCTACCGACGTCCGTCGGGAGAGAGTCAAATACTTTTGCCTTACGCGTCAGTGACGTCGCTGTGAAGGCGAGGCCAAATCTTCGCGTCGGGTTTGCGGCTGGATCGCCGGACCGACGGGCGTTCGCTTCTGGAGGTTGCTCTCTCTCCGACGCCCCGTCCGGTTACGCAAGCAACGGGAGTCTCGAAGCTTTCAAGGAGTGGCGATCAAGTGGCCAATGGCCAAAGAATGGCCTGGCTACTGGGGTATCCGACCGCGGCGGACGAGGTGTTAGCTTTTATCCTCCTCGTGCATGCAACCCGCGTCCCGGGGCTATAGCTCAGTCGGTTAGAGCGCAGCACTGATAATGCTGAGGTCGCTGGTTCGATTCCAGCTAGCCCCACTCGTTTTTCCTGACCACAAGGGGTACTGAAGCAGGTTCGTTAAACTCCGTCCACACGTCCCAACAGCAATCCCAACACTCGCGGGACTTGACATGGCACGACCGCCCCGAAGGCGCGTGCCAGAAATAACAGGGCGCCCAATACGGCGCCGGCTTCATCCTCAGCTGCATAGGACGGATGGACACAGCTTGCGTCGATCCCTCGAGCGCAAAGCGTTAGAAATCCCATTGCTGCGGCTCCCTCGATTCAGACCACAGTCGGAATCAGCCCGGATCACGCTTGGCAACCGTTGTCGCATTGTGATCGCCTGGCTCCCCGTCGATCGCCCGGTAGACCGGGATGACTCCCCCGAGTTTCAAGAACGGTCTCAGCGGGATGATCTTGAAGAGAGTCAGCAGATCCGCGGGAGGGGATCCCCGACGAGCATGTCGACGATTCGGGTACCTCCAAAGGTGGTGCGCAGCACGACTACACCGGGAGGTTCCGAACGGATCTCACCGATGGCGACCGCCTCGGAGCCGAAAGGTGAAAGCCGCATGGCCTGCAACGCAGCCTCAGCCTCTTCGGCTGCGACGACGGCAACGAACTTTCCCTCATTGGCCACGTACAAAGGATCGATCCCGAGCAGTTCGCACGCGGCGGCCACCGCCGGCCGCACCGGCAGAGCGGTCTCATCCAGTACCACGGTGACATTGGCGTCGCGAGCCAGCTCGTTGCACACCGTCCCGACTCCGCCACGAGTCGCGTCGCGAAGCCATCTCGTCGAGGGAGCGGCGGCCAGCAGCGTCTCCATCAGATCGCAGAGCGGCGCGGTGTCCGAGGTGATGTCGGCTTCGAGCGCCAGATCGCCCCGGGCGAGCATCACCGCCATGCCGTGGTCTCCGATGGTCCCCGAGGCCAGCACGATGTCGCCCTCGGTGACCGCGGCCGCCGAGAGATGACGCCCCGGCGGGATCAGGCCCACCCCTGCGGTCGAGATGTACATCCCGTCCGCGGCGCCGCGGTCCACCACCTTGGTGTCACCGGTGACGATGGACACGCCCGAAGCCGCCGCAGCTTCCGCCATGTCCGCCACCACCTCGCGGAGCGTGTCGATGGAGAAGCCCTCCTCGAGCACGAAGGCGGCGGACAGGGCGAGCGGACGAGCACCCATCATGGCCAGGTCGTTCACAGTGCCGTGCACCGCCAAGTGTCCGACTGAGCCACCGGGAAAGCGCAGCGGCTTCACGACGAACGAGTCGGTGCTGAAGGCCAGCTGCTCGCCCGATGGTGTCTGCACCGCCGCCGCATCGGTCTGCACCGTGGCGCCTTCGTTTTCGTTGGCGAAGGCGGGCAGGAAGACCGCGGAGAGGAGCGCGGCCGATGCCTTGCCGCCGGCGCCGTGCGCCAGGGTCACGACCTCGTCGCTCAGGCGGGGCTTGCGACGGCGGAAGGCTTCGATCCTTTCGAAGACGGCGGCTTCACTTCCTCGAGCGCTCGCGGCGCGGGCGGTATCGGTCACGATCCGCCTCCGCCCTTCTGGTCCATGTGGCCCTGCACGACCGACCACAGCTCGTGCAGGACGGCCGCCTGCGCCTCTTGGATGCGATGGACGCTCTGGGACCGCACGACCACGCAGTGCTGCACCGCCTCGCTGCGAGCCATGGCCCCTCCCTCGTAGCCGCACAGACCGATCGTGACCAGACCACGACGAGCAGCCTCTTCGAAGCCGGCCAGGAGGTTGGGGGAGTCCCCGCTCGTCGAGAAGCCGAGCGCCATGTCGCCGGCGCGAGCATGCGCGATGAGCTGACGGGAGTAGACGAGGTCGAACCCGACGTCGTTGGCCAGCGCGGTCAGCACGGCCCGATCGTCCACGAGCGAGAGCGCTGGCAGGGGGCGCCCGTGCGGAGGCCGGCGGAACAGGTCGACGGCCCCTTCGGCGTCGGTGGAGCTGCCTCCGTTCCCGAAGGCGAACAGTCGCCCACCGGCCGCGAAGCGATCCGCCATAACGGCCCCGATGCTCGCCACCTGGTCGTGGCAGCCCTCGAGGGTCACGGTGCGCAGCGTCAGGCTCTCGAGGATCTTGGCCTCGGCCGAGTCCGCTAGTTCCGCCAACAAGGCGGCGACGTCCCGCTCCTCGGACTCAATGAACGGATACAAGAAGGCGGTGGGCTCGTCCGTCATGGCGCTTCGCCTCGAATTTCGGAAATGGCCACGCCGGCGTGGACGAGCAGCAGCGACCCGGGCACCGGAGCGTCCACGAGGCTGGCATCGACCCTCTCCGCCCGTCCTTCGCTGACCACCTCGACCAGACCGTTGTCGAGTACGGCCCGCACCTCGGTGATCCGGCCCTCGTCCGAGCACGTCACGCAGACGTCGTCGGCGCACGCGGCGGGCTCGGGCTCGTCGATCAGGCCGCGGTGCTCGAGCACCACGTGGGTCAACTCCCAGAGCAGGTGGTACAGGAGCACCATGTCGCCGCCGCGCGCCGCGACGACCGGATCGGCGGCCTCCAACCAGACCGTGTGGTCCGCGCGGGGCGACACGGGGCGGGGTCCGGCGCCGAGCCAGAGGCTGAGGAGCCCCCAGGCGCCTGCGCGCAACAAGAGGTCGGTGACCCCGACGGTGTCCGCCGCACTCACGACGAGAAGAACGTCGCCGGGGCGGACCAGCTGGCGCAGGCCGGCCGCCACGTCGGGCCCGTCCACGCTGACCGACGGAAGCGCACGCTTGCCCACGATCACCGGATGGACGAACTCGACCGCAACGTGGCGCCCGTGCGACGGCCAGTCCGGGGCCACGCACCACATCGTCGCGCCGGCGGAAAAGTGCCGTGCCAGCGACAGCGACGCGGCCGCCAAGTCGTCGGCGGTTCCGTGCACAAGGTCGGGGAGCGCGGGGGCCTGCATCGTGCCCATCATGCCCGTCGACGTCCTTGCTTGCCGTAGCCGGCGATGGCGGCTTGTCCAAGCGCGAGCCCGCCGTCGTTCGGCGGGACGACGCGATGGGTCAACACGCGCAGGCGATCGGTCCTCAGCGCCTCCCGCACCAGGCGTACCAGGTGCACGTTTTGGAAGACGCCGCCGCTCAGCGCGACGGTGGCAATGCCCGTGGCGGCACACAAGGTCCGTGACTGCTCGGCGATAAGGGTGGCCACGGCCCGGTGGAATCCGGCGGCCATGTCGGCCACGAGGATCCCGCGGCGAGCGTCGGCGATGAGGGCCCGGAGCACGGGTGCCGGATCGAAGTCGTCCGGCGTGATGTCGAAGCGGTAGTCCCGCGGCTCGGTGGATCCGTCCGCCGTCCATTCGAGCTCCATGGCGGCCTGCGCCTCGTAGGAGGCCACGTGCTGCACGCCGAGGAGGGAGCTCACCGCGTCGAAGAGCCGGCCCATGCTCGACGTGGGAGCACACTGCACGTTGCGGGCCAACTGACGGGCCAACACCTGGCGCTCCACCTCGGGTGCGTGCCGCACGGGGGCAAGATCGCCGTCCCAGGGAAGGCCGGCCGCCCACAGATGAGCCAACGCGACCCGATAGGGGCGACGGACGGCGGCGTCTCCTCCCGGGAGGGGTGTCGTCCGCAGGTGGCTCACCCGCTCGAAGTTGCCGTAACCGGCCACCATGACCTCGCCGCCCCAGATGGAGCCGTCGGTCCCGAACCCGGTGCCGTCGAAGGCGAACCCGATCACCTGCTCGTCGGCCCCCA
>DATAYX010000155.1:0-2948 GCA_036272355.1 Acidimicrobiales bacterium | reverse complement strand
GTGGGCGACGAGATAGAGGTCGAGGTCCTCGACGTGGACCTCGACAAGGAGCGCATCAGCCTTTCGCTGAAGGCCACGCAGTCGGACCCGTGGCAGGAGTTCGCGGACTCCCACTCCGTCGGGCAGCTCGTGTACGGCCGCATCACCAAGCTGGTGCCGTTCGGCGCCTTCGTGCAGGTGGGCGACGGGATCGAAGGGCTCGTGCACATCTCGGAGATGGCCGTGCACCACGTCGACCTGCCCGAGCAGGTCGTCACGCCCGGCGAAGAGCTCTGGGTCAAGATCATCGACATCGACCTGCAGCGCCGTCGTATCTCGTTGTCGATCAAGCAGGCCGCGGAGGGCGGCGAGGTCTCCGAGGAGTACCGCGAGGCCTTCGGCGAGCACGCCTACGACGAAGAGGGCAACTACATCGGCTTCGAGTACGCCGAGGGCGAGTTCACCCCCGAGACCGAGGCGCAGGCGGCGTGGGCCGACTTCGCCGCCCAGCACGGCACGCCGGTGCACGAGGGCGAAGGTGGCGAGGCCGAGGCTGGCGCCGAGGCGCCTGCGGCCGAAGGTGCCGCGGCCGAAGATGTTGCTGCCGAAGGTGCTTCTGCCGAGGGTGGTGCCGCCGAGGGTGCTGCTGCCGAAAATGCCGCGACCGAGGCTGCTGCGACTCCTGCCGCCGAGGGCGAGACGGACTCGGCGGCGTCGGCGGAGGCTGCGCCGGCCGAGTGACGGTAGGGCCCCGGCGATCGGTCAGGGGTCAGTGAAGAGAGTCTCGTCGAGGTTGACGGGACCCGGGGAGCCCGTCCCACCGGGGTACTGCCAGTGTGCATGCGAGAACTCGACGCCCGCGCTGGTGCTCACCGGCTGCGTCAGCCAGACAGTCGCGGGAACGCTCCCTCTCGGACCCTCGGCACAGCTTGCCGCGCAGGCGTTGTACACGTAGGTCCCTGTGGCGCGGGCGAGGGTCGGACTCCAGTACGCCCACTGCAAATTCTCGAGGAACGCGTTGTAGTCAGCGCAAGCCAGCCCGATCGTCGCCGGCTCGATCTCAGGGGTATAGCAGCCGCCGTCAACCTGAGGTTGAGTCGGGATCGGGGTCGGACCGACGACGCTTTCGGCGAGCCAATAGCCCGCACCGTCCGGCGTTGCGGCGATCGCCCTCACGGGGTGGGTCAACGGTCCCCCACCGGCCGACCCGTGGAACGGTACGGCTCCGAACGTGAAGACGCCGCCATCGCCCGCGGCCAACCAATACCCGTCCCCATATTTGTCCGTCGCAATCCCGACTACGGGAACGTCCAGGCTCGTCGATCCCTCGGCACCGTAGAACCGTGCGTCGCCGAACGCGAAGACACCACCGTCTGATGCCACGAGCCAATAGCCCGTCCCGTCCGGTGTGCTCGCCATGCCGACGACGGGATCGTTGAGAGCGGTCGCTCCCATGGAACCGGAGAACCGTGCGTCGCCGAACGCGAAAACGCCTCCGTCAGCCGCGGCCAACCAGTAGCCGCCCCCGGTCGGTGTCTCTGAGATGCCGACGATCGGGGCGTTCAGACTTTGTTGCACGGAGCCCAACCATTGCGCGTCGCCGTAGGCTTTTACGTCGCCGTTATTGTCGGTCAATACGTAGCCGCGCCCATCGGGAGTCGGGGACATCCCGACGAAGCGTTCTCCGCTATTCGCAGCTGATCCTTCGAACGGTGCATCGCCGGCGGTGAAGACGCCGCCGTCGGACGCCACCAGCCAGTAGCCCTCCCCATCGGGTGTCGGAGACATGCCGACGACAGGCTCGTTCAGAACTGCTGGACCCTCCAGGTTCCCGGCACCGCCGGAAAAGACGCCATAGGCCAGGATCGGTCCCGCCGGCGCTCCCTGGGCCGAGGCAGGAATGGCCGAGGGAGCGACGAACAGAGCGGCCACCAGTAGCCCCGTTGTCACGCTCCCGGTTGCGATCCGCCTGACGCGACGCATGAGGCGATGTATATCGCACCGCGGGGGGACCGAGGCATCACGGGGAACGTCTCTCCTGAGAGGTGGCGAACCCGGATCGTCCGGGCCGGGATGTCTCAGTCCGGCGAATCGCCCAGCGACGGCACGGGGCCCACCTCGAGCGCGGAGCGGTCCCACGTGCCCAGATCAGCGGCCGCGTCGTAGGTCGTCTGGAAGAAAGCGAGCAGGGTGTCGTCGGGGTTCTCGGCCTCGCGCACCGCCGTATACGGCAGCACGAACTCGCCCAGTTCCTTGTCGTATGTCGCTGCTGCGGGCTCGACGGCGTGGGTGCCGAAGCCCGGTGGTTCGGGGTAGGCGTAGGCGTAGAACGTCCCCTCGTCCGAACCCCCCGGCCAGTAGCCGCAACTGCTCACCTCGTGGCTGTAGGCCATCTGCTGCACCCAGTCGGGGCAGTGCGGCACGCCGCCGCCGTGGCGGGGAGCGGTGCGTCCCGAGAAACGGGTTACCGCGAGGTCGTCGGCGCCCCAGAAGAAATGGACCGGGCTGACCTTCCCCTGGAAGCGGGAACGGAAGACGAACATGACCCGGGCCGCCTGGACCAGCGCCAACCAGAGGCGGTGCACGGCGTCAGCGTCGTAGGGCCGCTGCGCCGTGTCCTCGGGGAAGGGCACATGGGAGGGCAGCTCGGTGGGGTAGGGCCCGATGCGGACAGGGGCGCCGAGGTCCGACAGCGCCTGCATCGTCGCCGCGTAGAAGTCGGCCACCGTGCCTGGGGCGAGCGGGACGCTTCTCGTCGCGCCGTCGGTCGTGCGGATTTCGAGCCGGTGCTCGATGAAGTCGAACTCGATCTCGAGACCGAGTGAGCCGGCGTGCATCAGTGATGTGGTCAGCCCTCGCGCCGACACGTACAACGGCACCTGCCACCAGTGGTTGACCATGGGCTCGAGCTCGAGGCGGACCTTGCCGACGATCTGGGTCCAGAGGTGGAGCGCTTCCATCGTCTCCTG
>DATAYX010000154.1:0-1581 GCA_036272355.1 Acidimicrobiales bacterium | reverse complement strand
ACGTGGTTCTCGTACATGTGCGGCGGCTCGATCATGTGGTCGTCGATCGAGACCAGGATCATGTCGTCCATGTTCATGGGCTGTCCTCCTCCCTCACCCTCACGCCGTGCGGGCCGGCAGGGTCTCCCAGCCGCGCACCGTCGAGGTGCGGGCGCGCTTGGCCCGGTCGTAGTCGACCTCCCACTCGGGAAACCGGTTCAGCACCTCGTCGAGCGCCACGCGCCCTTCGAGCCGGGCCAGCGCCGCGCCGAGGCACAGGTGGATCCCGTAACCGAAGGCCTGGTGCCGACCGACGTCGCGGTGGATGTCGAAGCGGTCGCCGTCGGGGTAGTGACGCTCGTCGCGGTTCGCCGAGCCGTTGAGCAAGACCATGATGCTGCCCTCGGGCACCGTCCGGCCGTGCAGCTCGACGTCGCGCGTCACGTAGCGCGACTGCACGGGCGACGGTGACTCAAAGCGCAACAGCTCCTCGACCGTGTTGGGGATCAGCGACCGGTCGGCCACCAGCTCGGCGCGCTGGTCCGGGTGGCGCCCGAGCACCTCACCGCTGAAGCCGATGAGCCGCGTGGTCGTCTCGTTGCCCGCTCCCGCCAGCAGGCCGACGTAGCCGAGGATCTCGCCGTGGGTCAGGGTGCGCGTCACGCCGTGCTCGTCCTCGAACTCGGCGTTGAGCAGCTCGGTCATCAGGTCGTCGGACGGATGGTCGGCCCGCCACGTGATGTAGTCGGAGAACACCTCGTTCGCCTGCAGCCCTTCGTAGTCGCGCTCGGACGGGACGCCCTCGTCGAGCCGCAGGCCCTCGTCGAGCCGGTCGCGGATGGCCTCCTGGTCCTGCTCGGGGATTCCGAGCAGCATCCCGATGACCCGCATGGGCATGAACTTCCCCAGGTCGCCGATGAAGTCGAAACTGCCCGAGCCGACGAGGGGGTCGAGCACCTCGGCGCAGTAGGCACGCACCTGGGGCTCGAGCGCCAGCATCTTCTTCGGCGTGAAGACCCGGGACAGGATGCCGCGGTGGACGTCGTGGGTCGGCGGGTCCTCGAAGAGGATCGACCCGGGCGGGATCTCGATGTTGGCCTTGATCAGCTCGAGTACCGAGCCCCTCCCCGAGATGTAGGTCTTCCAGTCGAGCATGGCGGCGTCGACGTCGTCCCACCGGCTGAGCGCGAAGAACTCGTACTTCTCGTTCCAGTAGAGGGGGGCCTCTTCGCGCAGGCGTTTCCACACCGGGTAGGGGTCCGCGTCGATCTCGAAGTCGTAGGGGTCGTAGTAGACGTCCGGCTCGCTGGTGACGGTCATGCCGCTGCCCTCCCCCTCCTAGCCCGCCGGCCAGGAGACCGACTTGATCTCCAGGTACTGCTCGAACCCGGGCTTGCCGTTCTGGCGCCCGACGCCGCTGTGCTTGTAGCCGCCGAAGGGGAGGTCCGGGCCGTAGGGAGCGCCGCCGTTGATCGACAGGCCGCCCGTGCGGATGCGCTTGGCCACGGCCAGCGAGTGTTCGACCGAGCCCGAGAAGATGCCGCCCGACAACCCGTAGATGCTGTCGTTGGCGATGCGGACCGCGTCGTCCTCGTCCTCGAA
>DATAYX010000153.1:0-3147 GCA_036272355.1 Acidimicrobiales bacterium | reverse complement strand
CTGGTGAGGCAATCGCGGGGCAGAAAATTCGGATGCGCGCGTGACACGGGCGATCCAGGGACGATTGAAGGGTGAGGGTGGGGGTCTCCACCGATCACTCCTCAGAGGCGGCGCGGCTGCAAGAGCGCCATGCTCCCACCTGGGACGGATTCTTTGACCGCATGTACCCACGACTCATTGCGTACGCCGAGCGGCGGCTCGGCAGCCGGGAGGACGCGCGGGACGTCGTCTCGGAGACCTTCGTGCGCCTGATCGGGGGCCTCCACGCGCTGGACCGCCCGGGTGTGACGCCCGAGGGTTGGTGCTTCGGGATCCTTCACCACGTGGTGAACGACACGCACCGGCGCCGCCACGTGCGTCAGAAGCTGCCCGTCCCGGTGGGGCCCGGGGCGGACGACCCGGCGGACACCGCCGTGCTCACGGACGAACACACGGCGATCCGCCACGCGTTCGACCGCCTGTCGCCGCGCGACCGGGACCTCCTCGAACTCCGGGTGGTGGCCGGCCTCTCGGCGGACGAGGTGGCCACGGTCCTGTCCATGCGTCCCGGCGCCATCCGCATGGCCCAACACCGTGCGCTGGAACGCCTGCGCGCACTGCTCGACGACGGGGCCGGCCAGTGAGGGCCATGGACGACGACCGCCTGCTCGAGGAGCTGGGGCGGACGCTCCTGGTCGACCCCGTGCTCCCCGACGACGACGAGCGGGCCGCGCTGCACCGGGCCCTGCTCGAAGCGCCAAAGGCATCGGCCACCGTGCGGGCACCACGGGGCATCAGGGTGCTGCGCCGGCCGGTGGCCGCGGGGGTCGCGGCGGCGATCCTCCTGAGCGGGGGTGCCGCCGCCGCCGTCGAGACCGACTCGTTGCCCGCCCCGCTCCGCAGCATCGCGGCGACCTTGGGCCTGCCCGTGCCGCCCTCGCCGCTCGCACAGGCGCAGCACGCGGTCGTCGACCTGAGTCGGGCGCTGGCCGCGCGCGAGGTCGCGGCCACGCGCGCCGCGCTGACGTCGTTGCTCGCCGCGCTGCCCGCGCTGAGCGCCTCGGACCGCGCCCAGCTCGGCCCGGACGTCGCCGAACTCATCGCCGAGGCCGAGATCTTCCTGGCCGCGCAGCCGGCTAACTCGTCGAGCGCCTCGCCGGACTCGGACGCGGGTGCCCGGCGCGGCCCAGGCGGGACCGACGACGCCGGCACATCGGGCCGAGGTTCGGGCGACGACAGCAGCGGGACCGACGAGCGCGGGTCGACCGGCAGCCAGGCCTCGGGCGCCGGAGCGACAGGAGCCTCCGCGGCGACCGGTGGTGAGACCGAGTCCGGCGGCGACGGCGCGACGAGTGGCCCGGCGCCGACCGGCGGAGGAACCGACGGGGGCGGCCTCGACGGAGGGGGCTCGGCGCCGACGGCGTCGGGCGGCACACCCACGACCGTCGGCACGACCAACACCGATGGTGGCGACGGATCGAGCGGAACCGACGGAGGAACGACGAATTCGCTCAACACGACCGGTACCGACGGTTCCGGGTCCGACGGGGGCACCTCGGGTTCCGACGGCGGAACGTCGGGCGGAACACCACACTGAACCAATTCGTTCACAAGCGCTGCTCCCACGCGCACATTGCGCACATTCGTCGGTGACACGCACGGCGTGTCTGCGATTAGGGGGGTGACAAATCAATTTCGAGCTGCGGAGATCGCCGCGGCAGGAAGGGGTCGCATCGTGCGGAGACGCAAGCTGGCAATCGTTTGTTCTGCTGGGGTACTGAGCCTCGGACTGGTCGGAGTTCCCGCGGCGGCGCTCGCGGACGACGGTGGGTCCCAGGCGCAGCCGACGGTCACGCAGGCGGGCGGCTCCTTCACGGTGACCCTCCCCGGCGTGGGGTCGTTGAGCTTCTCGGTCGACCCGACGACGCACGCCCTGACCGGCCTCATGGTGACGCCGGCGGACCCGTCGATCGTCGCGGGCACGCCGATGCTGACCGACGAGGGCGTCCAGGTGCTCTTCAGCTCGCCGACGGGCGCGCAGACGCTCGAGGTCGAGGTCGAGGGGGAGGGCGCGGTCCCGGTCGTCAAGGCTGAGGCCGATGGCGCCGAGAACGGCGCCGGGACGGCCGTCGAGAACGACGGCGATCACAACGGTGCCGCCGACAACGAGAACGAGCCCGGTGACAACGACAACGAGCAGGGCGACAACGAAGGGACGCCGCCACCCACGTCGACGACGACGCCGACCACGACCGAAGATCGTTCCGGCGATGGCTCCGGCGACGGCATGGGCGACCAAGCGCCCACGACCACGACCACACCACCGAGCACGCCGACGACAACCGCACCTTCGGGTAGTGGCGACGGGTCGAACGACGGAAGCGGCAGTGGGCACAACGGCGACGGGGGCAGCGGCTCCAACTCGTCGGGTGACGGTGGATCCGACGGGTGACGTAGACCACTCCAACCGCAGTCCCGTGACGTCCGCTTCTGCCCGCCCAACCGGGCGCCACGCCTGCGGCGCCGGCACCGACTCCCGCCACCACCGCCTCGGGAGTCGGTGCCGCGTCGTCCTGGCGATCGGGTCGCTCTGCGCCGTGGCCCTCGCCGGCGCCGCCTGCACGAGCGCCCCGAGCGCCCCCTCGTCGGGCGCCGCTACCCGGGTGCCGGCCTCGGTGCGGGCCGCGGTGGCCTCGATGGAACGCGCGGCGAACTTCTCCTTCGTCGCCACGGTGCACGCGTCGAACGGCTCGACGAAGCTGCACGGCCAGTTCGAGGCGCCCGATCGGGAGGACGTCCATTTCCAGGCGCCCAACGGCACCACCAGCGAGGTGCTCTTCGTCGGGACGAAGGCGTACCAGAAGGGAGCCGACGGGACCTGGCGCGATGCCCTCGGCGGCCCGGCGCAACCGTCGGACCCCCGTTCGGCCTTCTCCGCCCTGCTGACGGCCCGCTATGCCGCCCCCCACGCCGCGGAGCACCCCTGCACCCTGTCACCGGCGCAGGCCTCGGCCATCGTCAAGGGGAGCGGCGGGACCGGGACGGTGCATTGCGCCGTGTGGCTCGACGGCAACCACGTGTCGGCCCTCCAGCTGAACGCCGCGAACTTCGACGCGACGATCACCTACAGCGGCGTGGGCACGACCCCTCCGGTCCCCCAGCCCTGAC
>DATAYX010000152.1:0-9442 GCA_036272355.1 Acidimicrobiales bacterium | reverse complement strand
GGGAGCCATGAGAGCGGCGATCGCGTTGGCCGGAAGCTTGACGCCGGAGTCCACCTGCATCACCACGGACACAAAGGTGGGATGCGGCGTGACCGCGGTCACGGTGCCCACAGGGATCCCGAGCACGTCGACGTGATTCCCGACGTAGACACCAGGGGCCTCCGTGAAGTCGGCCGTCACCGTGTAGGTCGGCGTGGACAGCACCGCCCGTATCCCGAAAACCGCGACGACCGCCACGAGGGGCACTCCCGCCGCGAGCGCGGCCAGGATGAGGCGGCCTCGGGTCACCGTCATGGATTGCACCCCGTGACCGCGTTGACCTTGCCCGGCTTGGAGCACTGGGCGATGACGTTGTCGGGGATGAGCGCGGCCGGCATGACGAAGTCGCCGAAGGCGCCCGAGCCCGTCACGTTGGCCAGATATTTGTTGGCCGACGTCAACAGAGGTATCGCCGCCTCGATGGCGTTGCCGTCTTTTGCCAGCACCCCGCTCACGGTTTGCAGGTCGCTGAGTAGGGGCCCGACCTGCGCTTGATGTGCCGCCAACAGGGACTCGAGCTGCTGGCTCAGCGTCGCCATCGACTTCAACAGTTGGTCGATCGTCGCGTGCCGCTGGTTGAGGACTTGCAGCACCAGGTCGCTCTGCCCGATCAATGAGAACAGCTGGGTGCCGTGCTGGTGCAGCGTCGCCGTCAGCTGCGAGACGTTCTGCACGAGTTGTGCCAGCTCGCCCGAGCGTGACGCGACGACATCGGACAGCTGCGACAGACCTTTGAGCAGCGACGACGTTGCGCCGGGCGGTATCGCCTCGAGATCTTGGTTGGTGACGGCCATCGCCTGCACGAGCTGCTTGAGGTTGATGCCCTGTACGACGTTCGCTCCGGCGCGGACGGTGCTGACGATCGTCTGCGTCTCGTGGGTCCGGCTCTGCGGGATGACCGCCCCGGCCGCCATCTGACCTGTCCCTGCGGGCTCCAGGTCGATGTACTCCTGGCCGAGGGGGGTGAGGACCTTTGCCGAGGCATTGGTGCGGTCGCCCAGTTGGACGCCGTTCTGCACGGTGAACTGGACGAGCACGTGCGATCCGCTGAGGCTCAATTTGCTTACGGTGCCGACGTCGACGCCGGCCACGCTGACCGGATCACCCTGGGCGAGCCCGGCCGAGTCGGCGAAGGCGGCGCCGTACCCCGTGTGGTCGTTGATCAACGGCAGCTTCGAGAAGTTGATGGCGCCGAGCGCGAAGACGACGAGCAGCGCGCTGCCCACGATGGCGACGACGACACGGTTTCGTTCGCTGAATCGCTTCATGAGCAGTTCGCCGTGTGCACGCTCTGGTTGCCGACGGGACCCGAGGGAAGGGTGATGGGAAGCCCAGGCTGTCCCGTCAGGACGTTGAGATTGACGGTCCCTTGCACGTTGATCGTCAAGTTGCAGATGTAGACGTTCAGGAAGCTCCCGGAGTTCGCGACCTTGTCGAGCGTCTCGATGAACGCCGGCAGGTTGGCCAGCACGCCGTCGAAACCGCTCTGGTCCTGGGCAGCCGTGTGACTCGCGCTGACCACCGCGTTGATCGCCTGGTCGAGCGTGGGCTGACTCTGGCTGAGCAATCCCGATACCGCCTGGGTGAGACCGCTGAGGCTGTCGACAGTCGTGCCGATCTGCCCGCGCTCGTTGGCCAGGCCGGACACGAGGCCGTCGAATTGGTCGATCATGGAGCCGAGTTGTTGGTCGTGCGCGTCGAGCGTTCCGGCGACCGCGCCCAAGTTGTCGATGACCTCACCGATTATCTGCTGACGCTGCGCGAGGTTCTCGGTGATCGACGCGGTCTGCGTCACTAGGTTGGAGATGTTGCCCGACTCGCCCTGGAATATCTGGATGATCGAGGCGGTCAGCTCGTTCACCTGGTGCGGCGTGAGCGCGGCGAACAGGGGCTGAAAGCCGTTGAAGATCCCCGTCAGGTCGAGCGCTGGCGCCGTCCGCGACGCGGGGATCTGTGCACCGGGGGGCAGCGGCCTCCCGGGAGTCGAGCCGGGCTCGAGCGCGATCAGTTGCTGGCCCAGGAGGTTGGCGTAATCGACATTGGCGCGTGTTGTCGTGGTGAGCTGTTGGTCGCTGTCGGTCGTGAAGTGCACCAGCGCGACACGTCCCTGTAGTTGCACGCCGGTCACCGTGCCGATCTGCACGCCGGCGATGTCCACGAAGTCGCCGGGTTGAAGCCCCGACGCGTTGGTGAACAGGGCCGAGTAGCCGGTCTGCGGGTGGGAGCTCAGGTTGAGCAGGCTCGCCGTCACGATGATGGTGGCCACGATGGCAGTGGCGACGAAGACTCCGAGCTTGGAGAGCGTGCGCCAGGGAACGGGTTGGCGGCTCACGGCGCCTTGGCCAGCTGGAGGAGCACCGGTTGGAGCAGCAACGTCGCGACAGCAGGGGAGGGAGGCGCCTTACCCCCGGAGAGTCCCGTGGCGATCTTGACCGAGGCGGCTTCGGTCGCCCCCGTCGTCATTACGGCGTTCGTCGCGCCCGCCTGCCCGGACGTGCCGGTCGCGCGCGCCGCCGCTGCGTTGGGGCAGTTGGGACCGGCTTCACCCTGGTACCTGGGGCAGTCGGCAGCCGTATATGTCGCCGGGTTGAAGAACTCCGGCCCGAGTCCCTGCTCGACCAGTTGGTCCGAGCCCGGCACGCCGAGGGCGGCGCCCACCACTTGTGCCGACCCTTGGATCGTGATGTCGCCGGCGAACGAGAGGTAGGGGCCGTGCGACTCCGCGTCGGCGAATGCCTTCGACCATTTGTCGAATCCGTTGAGAACCTGGGCGACGAAGTTGGGGTTCGACGCGATGTCGCCGAGCAGGACAGCCGAGTTCGCGACCAGGTCCTCGAAGGCGGCACCGCTTGCCTGGAGGACGCTGGTGATGTCGTTGGCGGTGGGCGTGCCCTGGGCCAGCAATTGGTGCAGCTGGGTGGCCGAATTCGTGATGGTGGTCGCCAGGACCGATCCGTTCGCGATGGTCGAGAGGAGCGGCGGCGTCGCCTGGCTGAACGCGTTGGCGACCGGCCCGATCTGTCCGACGTCGTTCACGATGTTCGGCACTTCTGGGAGCATCTCGTCGAGATAGGTCGCGACTTGCTCGATTGTCGTGCCGAGTTGAGGACCTTGGTTCTTCAGCGCGGTGGCGATGGCGGTCAACGTCTCGTCGAGCGCCGCGGGGTGCAGCGCCTTGAGCAGGTTGTCGAGGTCGGTGGCGTCGCCCTGGAGCGTGGTGGTCTTCGAGAGACCCACCGAGGTGATCGTGTCGCCGACCCGCAGGTGCCCCGGGGGTCCGCCGGCCTGCGGCACCAAGTTGATGCCCTGCGTGCCGAAGACGGTCGCTATCTCGACATCTGCTCGCACGCCGGACGGAATCGAAGCGAGGTCGTCCGGCGTCATGTGGAGCTCGACTCTCAGCAGGCCGTTGGGCTGCTCCTGACCGAGTCGGCCCACAGCACCCACCGTGATGTCCCGGAAGATGACGACGGAACCGGGTGAGATGCCGGTCCCCGACGCCGGCACGTCTGCGTACACCACGTCGTACGTCGAGAAGTGCCCGGTAAAGGCGGCGACGATTCCGTAGCTGCCCGCGACGATCACCAGCAGCAGCGCCACCCCGATGAGAGCCTGGCCGCGGATGGTCGATTGACTCGTCACCCGGAGAACTTGATCCCGCTCGACGTGCCCCAGAAGGCGAGCGTCATGAACATGTCGGAGACGGCGATCACCACGATGCTGGCGCGAATGGCACGGCCCGCGGCTCGTCCCACCTGCTCGGGACCGCCGCGCACGGTGTAGCCGTAGTAGCAGTGGGTGATCGTGACGAGGACGACGAACACCCACACCTTGGTCATGGAGAGAAAGACGTCACGTGCCGTCAGGAACGAGTGGAAGTAGTGGGCGTACGTCCCGCTGCCCTGATGGGCCACGAGGATGACTGTGACCTGCGTAGCCAGGTAGGCACCCGAAAGCGCAATGAGATAGAGCGGCGTGACCACCACCAGAGCGGCGACGAGGCGGGTCGACACGAGGTAGGGCAGCGAGCGGATGCTCATCACCTCGAGAGCGTCGATCTCCTCGGTGATCCGCATCGCGCCGAGCTGCGTCGTGAATTTGCACCCCATCTGTGCCGCCAGACCGAAGGCGCAGATGAGGGGCGCTATCTCGCGCGTGTTCGCGTAGGACGACAGGTAACCGGACAGAGGTGCGAGCCCGATGATCTGCAGTCCCTGGTATCCCTCGAGGCCGATGGTGATGCCGACGAACGCCGCGATGACGAAGACCACGAGCACTGTGCTCGCCGCGACCGCCATCAAGCCGCCGCCGAAGGTCACGTCGGCGATGAGCCGCACCGTCTCGTTTCGATGTCGGACGAGGGTGTACGGGATGAACGCGAAGGTCTTGAAGCCGAAGATTACGAGGCGCCCGAGCCAGGCGAGCTGCTCCAGGAAGCGTGTCCCCAAGGAGGGACGCCGGGGAACCACCTCCGGGGGCTTGGTGGGGATCTGCTTCCGGAGCTCCGGTGCGATCGTCACGGGATCCTCGGCGGCACCAGTACGAGGAAGATCTCGGTGAGGATGATGTCGACGAAGAACAGTGCGATGCCGGTGATGACGACGGACTGGGTGACCGCCTCGCCCACGCCCGCTGGACCGCGTTTGGCGGTCATCCCCTTGTAGGAGGCCACCACGGCGGCGATCAGCCCGAAGATTGCCGCCTTGAGGGTCGACTCGATGAGGTCGGCCGGCTGCGAGAACGTGGCGAAACTGTTCAGGAACCCGCCCGCCGAGCCGTGGAGCACGCTGATGTCCGCGAAGTACCCGCTGGCGATGGCGGAGAACGAGACGATGCCGTTGAGCAGCACGGCCACGACGACGGTGGCCAGCATGCGGGGGGCGACCAGACGTTCGAGCGGATTGATCCCCATGACTTCCATGGCCGAAATTTCGTCTCTGATGGTCCGGGCGCCGAGTTCGGAGCAGATGGCGGATCCCCCGGCACCGGCAAGGAGGAGCGCTGTCACGATCGGCGACGCTTCGCGGACGGTGCCTATCGCGTCGACCGCGCCGACGAAGGATGCAGCACCGATCTGTCCAGCCAGGCCGCCGACCTCGAGCACGATGACCAGCCCGAAGGGAACAGCGATGAGAATCGCAGGAAGCACCGAGACCGACGCCAGGAACCATGCCTGGTCGACGAACTCTCGCCACGCGAAGCGGCCACGCGCGAGCTCGCGGCACGAGGCCGACACCGTGTCCAACACCATGGCGTAGAGGGCCCCGAGAGACTCGACGGCGCGGCGTCCCCCGCCGCTCATCGACTTGACCGCGCCCAACGCCTCTTCGAACGGTGTGACGTAGGCGTTGACGATGTCGTCACTCGTCAGGCCGCTACCCACGACGGCCTCCGGACGAAGCGGGAGATTCACCCGGCGTCCTGACCACGCTCCTTGCAAAGCGCATCGTGCGTCAGCTCACCCCGTCGCCGGCATGCCCGGCACCTGGCCCACCACGAGAGGGAGATTAATCTACCCCTAGTAGATTTACTAGTGCGCTGTTATGGTGGCTCTTTGATGAGTCGTATCACGGCGTCTCAGTATTTGCATACCGAGCGTAGGCAATTCCCGTGGCAGGGGTGAGCACCGGGGCCAAGCCCCCTGGTCGCCCGAGCCGGACGGACTCGGAGCGCTCGTTGCAGCGCCAACGTCTGCTCGACGATGCGATGGCCGCCATCCGTCAGCACGGGTCGTCGGTGTCGGTGGAGAACATCGCCGCCCACGCCGGGGTGAGCAAACCCGTGATCTACGCCGAGTTCGGCGACAAGGCCGGCATCGCCGACGCGCTCGCCCTGCAGCGGGCACAACAAATGGAGCGTTCGCTGATCGCAAGTCTGGCTGCGGGTGAACCGCTCGATACGGCGTTGGCGGTGCAGCTCGGTGCCAACGCACTAATCGGCCTGCTCGTGGACGAACCGGAGGTCTACGGGTTCATCGTGCGTTCCATGCGGGCCAGCGACCGCGGCGTCCTCGACAACCCGCTCGTTCGGACCCTGCACGACCGCGTGCAGATGCTGATCTCGCTGCTGGCGCCCGACGCCGACCGAGCCATGGTCTCGGTCGTCACCGACGGGATGTTCGGCTTCATCTTCGCCATGGTCGAGTCGTGGCAGGGAGCGCGGGAGCCGTCCCAGGAAGAAGTCGTCCGCATGATCGTGCAGCTCGTACAGCAGGGTTTTGCGACCATCAGCGGTCAAGCCGTGCCGGACGCGTCGTAGCGTCGGGGCGGACTGCCGCGTCTGCCGCTTGACCCGCGTTCGAGAACTCACCAATGTGGGGTTCTCTATGAGCATTATTTACAGCCGACGGCCCGGGTCCTGACGAGGATGGGAACGCTCGACGGCGTCCGCGTGTTGGAAGCTGGGCTGCTCGTTCAGGGCCCGCAGGTGTCCTTGACGATGCTCGAATGGGGCGCCCAGGTGATCAAGATCGAGCTGCCCGGCTTCGGCGACCAGAGCCGGTGGTTGCCGATCAGCCGGGACGATCGGCGCTCCCCATGGTTCACTGCGTACAACCGGGGCAAACGGAGCATGACGATCGACCTCCGCGTGCCCCGTGGCCGCGAGGTCTTCTTGCGCCTGGTCGAAGAGGCCGACGTCTTCGTCTCCAACTTCAAACCCGGGACCCTCGACGGCTGGGGGGTCGGTTACGGCGAGGCGTCAAAGCGGAATCCACGGATCATCTATGCCATGGGGTCCTCGTTCGGCCCGGAAGGGCCCGATGCACAGCGCGAGGGGGCCGATCTGAGCGGCCAGGCGGGTGGCGGGATCATCAGCACGACCGGTGGAGCCGGCACTGACCCGAGTCCCATCGGAGCCACCATCGCCGATCACATCTCGGGACAGAATCTTCTGGCCGGTGTGTTGGCGGCGCTCTACGAACGCGAGCGCACGGGTCGCGGGCAGCTCGTCGAGACGTCGCTCCTCGGTGGGCAGGTCTGGGCCCAGGCCGGCGAGATCACCAAATTTCTAATGTCCGGTGAGATGACCGGTCCCAGCAATCGTGGCCACTCGATGGTGCCAGGGATTTACGGCATGTTCGCCACCTCCGACGGCTGGATCGCCATCGTGGGCGTGGCGGGACCGCTTCGGGACCGCTTCTACGAAACGATCGGACGGCCGGACCTCATCGAGCAGTTCAGCGGCCTCTTGTATTTCGAGGACGACAAGGCTGCCCTGTGGCCGATCCTGGACGAGGTGTTCGCGACCAAGACGACGGCGGAGTGGTGCGATCTGCTGGGCGCCGCGGGCCTGCGTTTCGCACCGGTCCGCGACCATGCCGCGGTCGCGCGTGACCCCGGCATCCGGATCAACGGCTACATCCAGTCGGTCGAGGACCCCGATGCCTCGGATTCGACGTTGGACGTCGTGCGGACGCCCGTCCGATTCTCCGACAGCGCTTCCACCGCGCCGGTACGTCCGCCCGAGCTCGGCCAGCACACCGAGGAGGTTCTCCTCGAGGCCGGCTATTCGTGGGACGACATCACGTCGATGTCCGAGGACGGCGTCATCTGAGATCCAGGCCTGCCCGAGTGGAGGTGAAGGGACTCGAACCCTCGACCTACGGCTTGCAAAGCCGTTGCTCTTCCAGCTGAGCTACACCCCCGGGTGGTGGTGGCGCGGACAATCGTAGGCAGTCCAAGCGACCGCCCCTTCATCGGCGTGCATTGTCCGTGCGCCAACCGATCCCATTATCGTGCGGCCCCGTGGACGCACGGACTTTCCTGGGCATGGAGCCCGACGGCGACGATCTGCACTGGATCATGCAGGTCACGCCGCAACTGACGACCCCCGGCAATTTCTTGTTCGGTGGATGCGGGCTCGGCGCGGCACTCGTCGCGCTCGAGGCTGCGGCGGGGCGACCGACGGTCTGGGCGACCGCGCACTATCTGTCCTACGCCCTCACCGATTCGGACCTGCGGTGGGAGGTCACCCTGGCCGCCGTCGGTGGCCACGTCACCCAGGGCCGCGCCGTGGGCCGCGTCGACGGCAAGGAGATCCTGACGGTCAACGCTGCCCTCGGGAAAGACGACTTGGACGTCGGCGGCGAATGGGTGGAACCGCCCGACGTCCCGCCTCCCGACCAGTGTCCACCGCGGTTCCTGCCGGAATTCTTCCGCAACACGATCATGGACAGTGTCGAGGTCCGCACCGCGCGGGGCAGGACCTTCGAGGAGATGGACGGCTCGCCTGGTAGCCCGAACTCCGCGCTTTGGGCCAGGGTGCCCGGGCACCTCACGCCGTCGGCGGCCACCCTTGCCATCTTTGGCGATTACGTCTCGGGTGCGGTCTCCCAGCCCATTGGACGACGCGCCATGGGACGGAGCTTGGACAACACGTTGCGTATGGTGCAGTTGCAGCCCACGGAGTGGGTTCTCTGCGACATTCACATCCACGCACTCGTCGGCGGTTATTCGCAGGGAACTGCATTCCTGTGGTCCGAGAACGGAACGCTCCTGGCCACGGCGAGCCAGTCCATTGCGGTCCGTCTCTGGCCGGAGGACCGACCCCTGCCGCAATAAGGGCTGCCCCGCCCAGCGTCACGACGACCGCGAGACTGGTTCAATGGCCGACGAGAGATCTCTAGCCGGACGACGCCCACGGTTGGGCCGCGTGCTTCTGATCGACCTCTTGGTCCTCGCTGCGCTCGGCGGGCTGAGCGCCTTCTTCCTTTCCCGGCACTGGGGGAACACCCCGTTCGAAGTGGCTCAGGGCAAGGTCGCGCCGGCCGTCACCACCACGACGACCACGCTGCCGCCGACGACGACCACGACCACGCTGCCGCCGCCGGGACCCGGCTTCGTCGCCGGTCACGTCACCGCCGTAGGCGACTCGGTGATGCTGGACTACCAAGATCCCCTGCAGATGGACATTCCGGGGATCAACGTCAATGCGTCCGTCAGCCGCCAGTGGTCCGACGGACTGCAAGTCCTCCAATTGCTCAAGGCTTCAGGACAACTCGGGGCCGAGGTCATCGTGGGACTCGGCACGAACGGACCGATCACCGAAGGCGACTTCGACGCCATCATGCAAGTTCTGAGCGGAGCTTCCCGTGTGGTGTTCGTGAATTTCCACGTCGACCGGCCCTGGCAGGACCCGAACAATGCGGTGCTCGCCAACGGCGCGTCGCGCTATCCCAATGTCTTCGTTGCCGATTGGGCCACGCTCGCGGCGCAAAATCCCCAATGGTTCGGTGGCGACGGCACGCACCTTGGCATCGACGGTCCGGGCGCGATCGCCCTGGCGATGCTGGTTGCCTCGACGCTTGCCAACGGTTGATCAACCACGAGCGGGCCGTTGCGCCGATTGACGATGGTGTTGCCTCGACCGATCTGAGGAACCTGGGCCCTTGGGGCTCCGGCTC
>DATAYX010000151.1:0-4308 GCA_036272355.1 Acidimicrobiales bacterium | reverse complement strand
CCCTGGACCCGAGCGCGCTCGGTGGTGATCCCGTGCACCCTCGTCGCGTCCGGTGGGATTTCCCGGGCCGGGTCGATCAAGCCTGACCAGCTGTGCTCCGCTATCCCGTCGACCACCGACACCAGCGCGTAGGACACAGGGACGTCAGTGAAGCGGTCGACGCCCGTCGTCTCGAAGTCGAGACCCAGCAACTCCCCCTGGGTCCAGTCATCCACGTCGTCGAGCATGACAGCGCGATGTGACAGGCGTTGGATAGCCACCCCTCCGACGCTGCGCGCCCTCGTCGGCTCGCGGGGTCGCGGATTCACGACCGGCCATCCGACGTGGCGGCTGCGCCTCAATCCCGACAGACTGATCAGGTCATGCACTCGCTCGAAATCGACGTCGACACGTCCCGGCGCCGGATCGTCGACCTGACGCCCGAACTCGAGTTGTTCTGCGCCGGCTTGGGCGACGGGCTCGTCAACGCCTTCGTGCCGCACGCCACCGCCGGCCTCGCCCTGATGGAAACGGGATCCGGCTCTGAAGCCGATCTTCTGGGCGCGTTGGAGCGGCTGCTGCCCCGCGACGATCGCTACGGCCATGCCCACGGCTCACGGGGCCACGGTGCCGATCACCTGCTTCCCGCGCTGGTCAGCCCGTCGGTGACCCTCCCGGTCGTCGACGGACGCGTCGCGCTCGGCATGTGGCAGTCCCTCGTCCTCGTCGACCTCAACATGGACAATCCAGATCGCCACGTGCGGTTCAGCTTCGTCTCATAGGACCATGGACCTGTCCGCGATCGAGGACGAGCTGTACGGCCTCCCGCTCCAGGAGTTCACGGCCGCCCGCGACGACCGTGCCTCCGAGGCACGCAAGGCCGGGAAGGGCGATGTGGCCGCTGCCGTGAAGCGATTGCGCAAACCCTCGGTCGCAGCCTGGATGACGAACATGCTCGTTCGCGAACGACGTTCGGAGATCGAGAAACTGATCAGCCTCGGTGAAAAGCTGAGGTCTGCGCGCAGCCTCAAGGGAGAGCAGATCCGCCGCGCGTCCACGCAGAGGTCTGATGCGGTACGCACCTTGCTTCGACACGCACGGGCGATTGCCGAACGCGCGAACCAACCGGCGTCGCCAGCTGTCCTCGAGGCTGTCGAGGTGACCCTCGACGCCGCTTTCTCCGATCCCGAGAGTGCAGCGACTCTCCGATCGGGCCACTTGACGACGACGCTCCACTATTCGGGGCTTGGATTCGGCGGCGCTCCGGGACCCGGTGCCCCACCGGGAACCAAGCCTCGACGCGTGGGCGACACCCGGCAGACGCGGCGGACCACGACGACGGCGCGGAAGGAACTGGAACAGGCGACACGTGAGGCGAAAGAGGCGGACGTCATGGCGGACAGGGCGAAACGGGCCGTCGTCACGGCAGAGGCCGACCTCAACCGGCTGCGTGCAGCGTTCGCGGTTGCTGATCGCAAGGCCAAGAAAGCTCGCCAGAAGGTTGCGGTCGCCCAAAGGAAGTTCGACCGCTCGGCGGGCTGAGGGCATTCGAAGGCAAGCTCGCCTATCAGCGCTGAGCGCCTGCAGCGTAAGGACAGCGAATGGAAGGCCGTCTCGCTCCTATCGATGGTGGGGCGCCCGGAGGAACCTGCATCCGTGCGGTCGTTGTGCATACGTTGCCGTGCGTTTCGTTGTCGATGAGTTGCTGCACGTACTTCGTTGTGCACCAGTTGCGGTGGGGACCCGTCTTTAGTGCCTTTCGGTTCTATTTCACCACCATCGTCATCACTCAGAGTGGGGCGACGTACCTGTGAGGGGGGAGCCCGACATTGCGATCGGGCAAGGAGAGGGAACCATGAAAATACTTAGTCGGTTTTGCACGCGCTTCAGATCGTCCGTTGCGGTTGTTTCGACTGCCGTCGCGCTGAGCATCTCGTTGGGTTTGGTTGCGGCGCCGGCAGGCGCCTCCGGGAGCACCATCACCTGGACCGGCAACGGAACCAACGCCGGCTTGTGCGCCAGCTCGGAGAACATCGGCGTCACGGTGCCGGATGGTCAGCAAGCATGGTTGTTCATCCTCACCTCGCCGGACACCGGTCCCTTCACGATCAGCACGGCGTTCTCCCCCGCGGGCGACACGTCGACCAGCGGCGCGCAGCAGGGCAACGGCAACGGTTCAGTGCACTTCGTCGTCTTCTCACCGCTCGGGGCAACGTTGACCTCCGCGTCGGCATTGGCAGGAACGGAGCACTCCGTCCTCACGGTGTCGGGTTGCCAGGACGGGGCGCCCGCCACCTCTACGACGACGACGACCACCACGACGACGACCGATCCGTCGACGCCACCACCGAACAACAACCCGCCGACCGGGACGCCGCCGGGCAACAACCCGCCGACCGGGACGCCGCCATCGACCGGCACCTCGACGGGCTCGCCGACGTCGGGCACGTCGGGAACGCAGAGCTCAGCATCCCCGGCCGCAGGGGGCACTGTGGGGTCCACGGCATCGCCGACGGCATCGACGATCACTCCCGTGAGCCACCAGGGTCTCGCCTTCACGGGCGCCAACATCGGTGGGATGTTTCTCGCGGCGTTGGCCTTGATCGGAACCGGGGGCCTCTTGGTCATGCTTTCCCGCAACCGCCGCCGGGCAGCGAAGCTGAGCTGAGCCGAAGGTCCTCGAGCCAGCTTCCTAAGCCTTCGACGCGCCACCTGACGTCGAAGCACCACAAGACCAAGGCGCGCACCCGCACCAGTGACCACTGGGCGCCGGAGCGGACGGTGTAACACCGATCTCAGCGGCGCCCCACGAGCACACGAAGCGGGGTCCAAGCGACTCCGCTTCGTGCGCGATGGACGACGGGTGAGGCCTCTTTCCCATGCGGAGCGGGATCAAGAGCCGGGCGGCCTTTGAAGATCGTTCTGACGGGTATAGGGAGCACACCCTGGTTTCATGAGTCCAGGTCACGCGGTGGGTGGTCGGCCAATGTCCCAGCGGGCACGTCCGTCATCTGGCACACCGTGGCATGAACAGGACGGCGGAGGGTCATACTGGAAGCCGGAAATCCCGTTCTTTGAGGGGGAGGGTTCCGAGATCATGTTGAGCGGACTCTGGGCTTCCCGATCGAGGTCATCCGCATGAGCTGGGCCGAGGCAGACTTTGACGCCGTCATAGTCGCCGCTCGAACCGGGGACGATCAGGCCGTTGCCTTCCTCTATGACCAGATCCAGCCGGCGCTGCTGCGTTACCTACGTTGGCAAGAGCCCTCGATGGCAGAGGATCTCGCCTCTGAGGTCTGGCTGGCGGTAGCCGAGGGCCTGCGGCGCTTCGAGGGCGACGAGGCGGCATTCAAGGGATGGATCTTCACGATCGCGCGGCGACGACTGGCGGATCATCGCCGACGCCTCGGGAGACGCAACGCTCGGGCGTTGCCTACCGACGCATTGTCAGAACTGCTCGCTGACGATGATCCCGCCGACCTGGTCATGAGCCGGTTGTCCGCCCAGGACGCCATCGCCGCACTGACGTCGGTGCTGCCCACCGAGCAGGCGGAAGTCGTGATGCTGAGGGTCGTCGGCGGCCTGCCCGTCGAGGAGGTGGCCCGGGTTGTGGGCAAGCGACCGGGCACCGTGAGGGTCCTTCAACACCGAGCGCTCCGCCGGCTGGCCTCCCAGCTCAGAGACGTTTTTCCTCTCGAGGTGTAACGAAGCCATGACCCCCGACGATCTGTACCCCGACATGAGGAGATATCCGATCGACGACGACACAGCTGACCGGCTCTTGGCCGGTGTCGTCGAGCCAGATGACGCGCCACCCGGGTACGCCCAGGTGTCGGGGCTGATTCAGGCCGCAACGGCGCCGGTGACGGCCGAGGAGCTGGTCCGGCGCGACATCGATGTCTCCGCCATTTCGGCCGCGCTTGTGGCAGCACCTGCTGCTGCGCCTGCGACACCAGAGGGGACCCGCATGATCTCGAGACGATTCGGCGTGAAGGCTCTAGGCATCGCCATTCCGGCGCTCGCCCTGACCGCCACGGGTGCAGCGGCAGCCACAGGCAACCTGCCCGCTCCCGCACAATCCGCAGTCCACAACGCGCTCACGCACGTCGGGCTGTCCGTGCCCGCGGATAAAGCTTCGGGCGACACGGGTGACACGGGCGACACGGGCAACACAGGCACGCACAGTGCGAACAATGCGAACGCGGTGGGTCCTGATGCGACCGGTCCGGCCAAGTTCGGTCTGTGCCGGGCGTTCATGGCGAACGGTGGGCACATGAGCACCAACAGCGTCGCTTTCCGGAACCTTCAGAAGGCCGCTGGCAGCGAGAG
>DATAYX010000150.1:0-10207 GCA_036272355.1 Acidimicrobiales bacterium | reverse complement strand
CACGGCGCCCGCAAGGGCCTGGCCGACACCGCGCTCCGCACCGCGGACTCGGGCTACCTGACCCGTCGCCTCGTCGACGTGGCCCAGGAGCTCATCGTCCGCATCGAGGACTGCGAGACGACGCGCGGCGTCTGGATCGAGGGCGTGGCCCCCGACGGCCCGGGTCACCGCAACTACCTCGAGACGCGCGCCTTCGGCCGGCTCCTCACCGAGGACGTGAAGCTGTCGAACGGCACCACGTACCCGGTGGGGACGCTGCTCCTCGACGAGATCCTCGCCGCCATGCGCGACGACGAGGCGGTCACGCGTGTCCGCACCCGTTCGGTGCTCACGTGTGAGTCGCCCCAGGGCGTCTGCGCCGCCTGCTACGGCCTGTCGCTCGCCACGGGCTCCATGATCGAGCTCGGCGAGGCGGTCGGCGTCATCGCCGCCCAGTCCATCGGCGAGCCCGGCACGCAGCTGACGATGCGGACCTTCCACACCGGTGGTGTGGTCGGCGAGGACATCACCCACGGCTTGCCCCGCGTCGTCGAGCTCTTCGAGGCCCGCACGCCGAAGGGCGCCGCGGTGCTCGCCCACCACTCGGGCACCGTCCGCGTCGAGGACGAGGAGACCGGTCGCCGACTGACGGTGGTGGCCGACGACGGCACCGAGGACTCGAACCTGGTGGCAGCGCGCGCCCACCTCGAGGTCACCGACGGCGAGGAGGTCTCCGCCGGCGACGCGCTGGTCGAGGGCCCCAAGGACCCCAAGGAGCTGCTCGAGGTCAAGGGCATCCGCGAAACGCAGCAGTACCTCGTCGAAGAGGTGCAGAAGGTGTACCGCGACCAGGGTGTGTCGATCCACGACAAGCACATCGAGCTGATCGTGCGCCAGATGCTGCGCCGGGTGCTCGTCGCCGAGCCGGGCGACGCGCCGTTCCTGCCGGGCGAGCGGGTCGACAATCAGATCTACGCCGAGGTCAACCGCACGCTCGTCGAGGACGGCAAAGTGCCGGCCGAGGGCCGTCCGGAGCTGATGGGCATCACAAAGGCGTCGCTCGCCACCGAGAGCTGGCTCTCGGCCGCCTCCTTCCAGGAGACGACGCGGGTGCTCACCGAGGCGGCCATCGAGGGCCGCAGCGACCAGCTCTTCGGCCTCAAGGAGAACATCATCATCGGCAAGCTCATCCCGGCCGGTTCGGGCATGCAGCACTACCGGAACATCCGCTTGGAGATGCCCGACGCCGAGGCGATGCCCTTCTGGGCCATGGGCGCAGGCGACGAGTCCGACACCGAGGACCTTGCCAACTGGCTGCGCGACATGGGCGAGGGCGGGAGCGAGGACCCCTTCGACTCCTCCATCGATGCCAGTTGGCTGGGCGCGGCACCGACGGCCGAGGACGCCTTCGGCAACCCCATCCAGGACACCGGGACCGCCACCAACGCCAGCAACGGCGCCGACGCGAACGGGTCGGCGTCGCCGGAGGAGCCGGGTGCCGACGCCGCGGAGGCGGGGGCCTAACAGCTTCCACGACTTCTCCGGCGGGTCGCCGCCACTCGACAGAAATTCACCAACCGGACGAGCATTCGGGACAACGCGCGGCCAAATAATTGCCCGGCAATAGGGGTTCATTGCATCGTTGGTGACTTTCGACTCTGCCCGTTCAGAGTGTGCCCAGTTACCCTCCAACCCACTTGGGTAATCCGCCCGGGGTCAGGCGGTGAACTTGGGGGTGCACATGGCGCGCGGGATTTGGCGACGGGTCGCGGCGCGCGATCACTCCGGCACCACCCACACCGACCGGGCCCCGGTCGCCGTCCGGATCCGTCCGTTGTGGGGCGCCGTCTGCCTCGGTCTCTTGATGGGGATCCTTCCCGTCCTAGGCGCCGCGCCGGCCGGCGCGACGACGACCCCCACCCAGCTCGTCTTCGGCCCGCAACCCGGCGACGGTGACCCCGGCACGGGCCTTGCGACCCAGCCGACCGTCAAGATCGAGGACGCCTCGAACGCTGTGGTGTCGACGTCGTCCACCGTCACGCTCACCCTCACGGGATCGGGTGGCGCCGCGCTCACGGGTCTGCCCCCCACCCTGACCTGTGACCAGACCTCCGGCGGGGTCACGTCGATGAGCGCCTCGAGCGGCGTCGCCGCGTTCACCGGCTGCAAGGTGAGCCGGGGCGGCCTCTTCTCGCTCACCGCCACCGAGAGCGTCGACCATTTGTCGAAAGTCAGCTCGGACTTCTTCGTCTCGGGTCCCGCACAGCTCGCATTCACCGCGGAGCCGAACGGAGGCGTCGCCACCACGGCCTGGACCACCCAGCCGCAGGTGACCGTAGAGGACGGGCACGGGACGGCCATCAGCGGCTCGACCTCCGCCATCCACCTCGCCATCAAGTCGGGCACCGGGACGTCGAGTGCGAACCTCACCTGCACGACCAACCCGGTGTCAGCGGTCAGCGGGGTGGCCCAGTTCGGCGGCTGCGCCATCGACAAGGTCGGCACAGGCTACGAGCTGGTCGCGACCGACGGGACGGACTCCCTCATCTCCCCGGGGAGCAACGCCTTCAACATCGATCCGGGCTCCCCGACCTCGCTCGCCTTCACCGCGCAACCACCGGGGGGCGCAGGCGGCGCCGCGTTCGGTGTCCAGCCGCAGGTGTCGGTGAAGGACTTCGGCGGCAACGTCATCGCCGGCAACACCGACGCCATCACCCTCTCCATCAAGAGCGGGACCGGCACATCGGGTGCGAACCTCCACTGCACGACCAATCCGGTGTCGGCCGTCGACGGTGTCGCGAACTTCAGCGGTTGCTCCATCGACGACGCGGGCAGTGGGTACGTGCTCACGGCCACCGACTCGACGCACAGCCTGTCCTTCAACAGCACGCCGTTCACCGTCGGCGCCGGGTCGGCATCCCATATCGCCTTCGACCCCGAGCCGGGAGGCGGCGGTGGGGGCAGCGTGTTCGCGACCCAGCCGGTCGTGACCTTGACGGACGCCGGCGGGAACCCCGTCGCCGGATCGGTCACGCTGTCGATCAAGAGTGGCACCGGCACGCCGGGCGCCACCCTCAGCTGCGCGAGCAACCCGCTCGCGGTCGTCTCCGGCGCCGCGGACTTCTCCGACTGCAGCATCAACGACCTCGGTACCGGCTACGTGCTGACCGCGACCTCGGGTTCGCTCAGCAAGGACAGCACGGCGTTCGACATCACCACCGGCGGCCCCGCCAAGGCGTCGTTCACCACGGATCCCGGCGACGGGCACGGGGGGTCGGATCTCGCCGCCCAGCCTGTCGTGAGCCTCACCGACGCGGGTGACAACCCGGCGGCCGGCGCCGTCACGCTCTCGATCACCCCGGGCACCGGGACGCCCGGTGCCACCCTCACGTGCTCGAGCAACCCGGTGTCCACGTCGGGGGGCTCGGCGACCTTCAGCGGTTGCTCCGTCGACAAAGAGGGCACGGGCTACACGCTCACTGCCACCTCCGGTACCGCGTCGGTCACCAGCAAGGCGTTCTCGGTGGACCTGGGCTCACCGGCGCACTTGGCGATCGACACGCAGGACGTGGGCGGCACGGGCGGGGTCGTCTGGCCGACCCAGCCGACTGTGACCGTCGAGGATGCCGGCGGCAACCAGCTGCCCACCAGCACGGCATCCATCGCATTGTCCGTTACCCCGCTGACCGGTTCGGGGACGCTGCACTGCGACGCGAATTCGCTCCCCGCGGTCCGCGGCGTGGCCCTGTTCAGCGGGTGTTCCATCGACAAGGCCGCGAGTGCCTACACGCTCACTGCCCATGATGCGGCCGACGGGCTCAGCCAGACGAGTGCCCCGTTCGTCGTTGCGCCCGGTCCGGCTGCACAACTCCTCTTCACCGCGCCGCCGGGCGGCGGCGCCGCGGGGTCGGTCTGGGCGACGCAGCCGGTGGTGGCCGTGGCCGACGCCGGGGGCAACGTGACGTCCTCGGGTGCCACTGTCGCGCTGAGCATTGCGCCCGGCACGGGAACAGCGGGCGCGGCCCTCGCCTGCGCGTCCAACGCGGTCAGCGCCTCTGCGGGAATCGCCACGTTCTCCGGATGTTCGATCAATCAGGCCGGCGGCGGCTACACGCTCGTCGCCACCGACGCAACGGACGGGCTCCAGGGCGAAAGCCTTCCCTTCTCGGTGCTCACCCCGCCACCGGGCCCTCTCGGGGTCGCGCCGACCGGCATCCCCCTCGGTCAGACCTTCGGCACCAGCACGTACGGCGCCAATCCGACCGACACCGTCGACCACGTGAACACCGCGACCGGCGCGCTGACCTTCTCCGTCACCGACCTGCGAGCCGCCGGCATCGGGGAGCCGCTCGTTCTTCAACGCACGTACAACTCGGCCGACGCGACGGGCGGCTCGTTCGGCCCGGGGTGGACGTCGATCCTCGACACGTCGCTGACGATCATCCAGCACCAGACCCTGACGCTGCGGGGAGAGGACGGCCAGCAGATCGTCTTCTCCTGGAATCCGGTCACCCGGGCGTGGGTCGCACCGGCCGGGGCCAAGGCCTCGGTTTCGTGCACCCCCACCAAGTGCACCGTGACCCGCTTCGACGGGGTGACGATGAGCTTCAACAGCGCCTCTTCCGGACCGTGGCGGCTGGCCAGCTACGACGCGCCCGACAGCCAGGGCCTCTCGTTCGCCTGGAAGACCTCGAGTGTCGTCATCACCATCGACACGACGAACACGACGCCCTACAACGTCACCGCCACGCTCGACGGGAACGGACACGTCACGAAGGTCACGACGCCTGCCGGGCGCTCCGTCTCCTATGCATACAGCAACGGACGTCTTAGCTCGGTCACCGACCTCCGTGGGCACGCGTGGACGTACGCCTACAACGGTTCGGGCCTCCTCACCACCGAGACGGATCCCGATGGGCACGTCCGTCTGACAGCTGCGTACGGCAACGACGGCCGGGTGTCCGCGGTCTCCTCGAAAGGGAGTCCACAGCACACGAACGACACGTTCTCCTACACGGGCGGCTCGACGACGCGCGGAGCACTCGTCGACGCCAACGGGAGCCAGGTCCGCGCCCAGTACGTCGACCAGTACCTCAACAACGTTCTCGTGGCGCAGACCACTCCCTGGGGCGGCATCACCCGGTATTCCTACGACGCTCAGGTCAACATGATCGAGGTACAGGACGCACTGGGCTGGGTCGAGCAACTCAGTTACGACGCCAACAACAACCTCATATCGCAGACCAAGCCGATCTCCTCCGCGTCGTCGTCCACCGTCAAGATGGCCTACGACAACAGGCACCGGCTGGTGTCCCAGACGGATGCCAACGGCAACACCGCCACGTACGTGTACAGCGGCGCCGCGATGAACTTCATCTACCCTCCGGGAGCCACGACAGCTGGCCGGACGCAGCTGACCTACAACGGTAAAGGCGAATTGACCAAGATGGTCGGTCCGACCGGCCAAAAGCTGTTCACATACAACGCCGCCGGGATCCAGACCAGCATCGTCTTGGAGAGCCTTTCGGGCTCGGCACTCAACGGGCCGGGAACTCGTGCGACCTTCGACGAAGCGGGCCACGTCACGTCACGCACCGACGCCAACGGCAACACGACGAACTACACCTACGACGCTTCGGGTGATCTCCTCAGCACGGTCGCTCCGGGCCCACAGACCACGACCAGCACCTACAACCAGGCCGGTGACGTCATCGGCACAACCGATGCGAACGGCAACACCACGACCTATTCGTGGAACGAGGCGACATTGACGCGCACGTCCGCGACGAACGGCGGGAGCCCGTCGACCAACGTGTTCGATCCCTCCGGTGCCCTGTTGACCGAGACGAACGCCGCCGATCGCACCACAACGCATGTCTTCGACGCCGCCGGACGCGAAGTCTCGAAGACCGACCCCTCCAATGTCACGACGCAGTACACCTACGACCTCGAGGGCAACATCGTCGGTCAGTCCGACAACGCGGGCGACGTCATCAGCCAGCAGTTCGACAGCCTCGACCGCATGGTCAGACAAGACGACAATGGCGCTGTCACCCTGACCTCCTACGACCCGGCCGGCAACGTCATTTCTACGACGGACCCCGCCGGCGCCGTGACGACCACCACCTACACGTCACACAACAAGGCTGCCTCGGTCACGAACGCCGCGGGAACGACCCACTATGCCTACGACGCGGCAGACAATGTCGTCTCGACCATCGATCCCGACGGTCACGTCACCAGCCACACCTACGACGGGGCGGGGCGGCAGACCTCGGTTCGCACAAACGGGAACACCACCTCGTACACGTACGACAACAACGGAAACGTCAAGACGACGGCGGATCCCGACGCCCGCGTGACCACGTACACCTACAACGCGCTCAACCAGGCGACCACCACGACCTACGCCCAGAGCGGGCAGCCGACGCTCACGGTTTCTCAGTCCTACGACGCGCTGGGGCGTCTGACCGGCATGACCGACCCCGACGGCACGCAGCACACGTACAGCTACGACGTGGCCGGTGACCTCACCAAGGCAACCTCCGGCAGCGACACGTTCACGTACGACTACAGCCAACCGGGAAAGATCATCGAGACCTATCCCGACACCACGACGGTCACCTACTCGGTGGACGACCAGCAGAACCTGATGAGCGTCAAGGCGGGAACCCAAGGCACCCCGGACTACGTCCAGGCGTCCTATATCCGCAACCAGTCGCGCGAGACCACCGGCATCAGCTTCTCCAACGGCGTCTTCGAGACCCAGAGCTTGAATCAGGCCGGCCAGGTCCTCGACCAGTCCCTGCAGCTGGCCGGGACCCAGGTTGCCGACAATGCCTTCACCTACGATGCCAACGGCAACCCGCTGTCCCAGGTAGACAGCGCGCTTGGCACCAGCACCACCAACCAGTACGGCTACGACGGCAGCGAGCGCCTGACTGGCGTCACCACGTCGACAGCGCCGTCCTCGATTGGGGCTTCGGCGACCACCGCGTCGCTGACGGGCTCGACGCCCACCACGTCGACGACAGCGACGTTCGCCGACGTCACACGGAGTTCCTCTCCGTCGACGGCCACCGCTTCGGCGCCCGCCGCGTCGACAGCCGCTTCCTTCGCCGACATCACGTCGGCGCCGACTGCGTCGAGCAACGCGATCTCGACGGCCGCAACATCGGCCGCCGCGCCTGCCTCAACCCCGCCCAACCCTGGCTCGCCCATCAGCCCGTCCGCGACCACAACAACGGCACCGGAAGCGCAGGTGGCCGGTTTGCGCACCTCCGCACCGATCACCCCGGCGACACCGAACTACTCCTACGACGCGGCCGGCAATCTCCTTACCTCGGGGTCGACGAGCTCGACCTACAATGCCGGCAACGAACTGACCGGGCGGACCACCGGGGGCGGCCACACCACCTACACCTACGACCGCAACGGGGATCTCACCAGCGCAGCCGGCCCGAACGGCACCACCACCTACGCCTACAACGCGGCCGACCAGCTCGTACGGGTGGCCACGCCGTCGTCGACGAGCACCTACACCTACGACGGCAACGGCAACCGCACGTCCCAAACGGTCGGGTCGAACGTCACCCAGTACGTCTGGGACGTCAAGGGCTCCTACGCGCGGCTCGTCATCGAGCGCAACGGGAACGGCGGCCTCATCCGCCGCTACATCTACGGTGACGGCCCGGTGGCGATGCAGACGCCCACGGCCACGTACTTCTACCACCTCGATCCGCAGGGATCGGTCTCGGAGCTGTCCGACGGCAGCGGCAACATCGTCGCCTCCTACACCTACGACGGCTACGGCAACGTCACCACGGCCGGGACCTCTGCGCCGGCGAACCCGCTTCTCTACAAGGGCCAGTACCTCGACAGCCGCACCGGGCTCTACAACCTGCGTGCGCGCGACTACGACCCCACTACCGGCCGGTTCACCCAGCGGGACACGGTGCCGATGGCGGTCGGGGCGCCGGACATATCGCCCTACGCCTTCGTCGACGATCGGCCGACGACCTTCACCGACCCGACGGGCACGACGCCGACGCCCCCCTCGTACACCGTCAGTTACTCGCCGGCCGTCAGCGGTCCCATCCCCACCGTCGCCGGGTCCCTGGCCGACAAGGCGGGGAACACGGCGACCCAGACCATTCCCGGGACGCAGACCGTCACCCAGGCCAAGGTCGTCTCGGTCGCGGCGAAGCCTGTGTTGTACGTCCTCAAGCAGAGCCTTTCGTACCTCGTGAAGTCGCTCCAGGACGAGCTGCAACCGGTCGCCAAGACCCTCGCCAACAGCACGGGCGAAATCGCCCAAGCCGCCGAAGCGGCCAGCGAGGTGGCCGGGGACACCGGCGCAGGCATCGTGGGTGAAGAGGCCAGCGCGGAAGCAGGCGCGGCCGGCGAGGAGGGCGGCTCCCTCGCCGAATTCGCCGGACCGCTCCTGATCGTGGCCGGGTTGGCACTGGGCATCTACATCACCGTCGAAGCCTGCGAACACGGCCCGATCTCCACCTGTGTCGGCGACGCCGTCGGCACGGCGGTGGGCACGGGGCTCGCCATCCTCTGCACCGTTGGCACCGAGGGCTTGGGCGCCGTCGGCTGCGGCATAGCCGCAGGCATCGTCTCCGCCGCTCTCACCGAGGTCATCTCGCGCTACGGCCCCCAGATCGCCGCCGGCGTCGTCTCGCTGTACAACCAGGCGGCCGCGGGTGTGACCACGGCGGTAGCCGCCATCACACAAGGCCTCGAGAGCGCCGTCGACACGCTCGGCTCCGTCGCCACCACTGTCGGCGGGGCGATCGCAACTGGGTTCAACGAGGCGACCACGGCGATATCGAGCGGCTTCCAGACCGCCATGACCACATTGAAAGACGCCGGCTACAGCGCCGCCCAGCTCGCCACGACTCTGGCCAACGATTTCGCCAATGGTGTGAACCAAGCTGTCGGAACGCTGGTCGACCTGGGCTACAAGATCCAGGACGTGGCCGACGCCGCCATCAATGTCTTCACGACGAGCGCAGTCCAGTTCGCGCAGATCATGAAGGACGGCTTCAACTACACGGTGGACCAGGTGGCCGGTGTCCTGAAGGACGTCTATGACCTCGGCGACCAGGTGGCCGCCACGATCCTCAAGGGCGTCAACTTCGCCGTCGACCAGGTCGCCTCGGCGCTCCATGGCGTCTACAACGACGCGGTGGCTGACGTCGCCACCGTCTTGCAGGCGATCAACTACGGCGTGGCGCAGATCGGTGCGGCCCTGCAGCAGGTGTTCGCCGAAGCCGACAAGGACGTCGCCATCGCGCTGAACGCTCTCGGGTATGCCGCCAACCAAGTGGCGACCGCACTGGTGAGCCTCTACAACGACGTCGACTCGGCCGTGGCGACGGCCCTCGACGATGCCAAGTACACGTTCAACCAGATCGCCGGCGCTCTCGATACCGTGTTCAACGACGTCGGGCAAGTGGCCGCGGGCATCCTCAAGACTCTCACCACCTGTACGAGCGACGGAGCGCAGGCCTGCGTCCTCGTGATCGCCGGTGCGCTGGATACCGTGTACACGTTCTTCGACGTTGGAGCGGCGCAGGTGCTCGAGAACATCGGCTTCGTCGTCAACGACGTCGCCACGGCGCTCAAGACCGTGTACTCCGACATCAACACGGCCGCCGCAAGCGCGCTCCGGGCCGTCGGGAACACCCTCACCCAGATCGGGACGGCCCTGAACGTGGTCTTCTCCGAAGCCGACCAGGCCGTCGCCACCACGTTGAAGGACATCGGCTACGCCGTCAGCGACGTCGCCAGCGCCATCCACTCCGTCTTCACGGAGGCTGATGCGGCCGTCGCCGGCGTGCTCCAGACGATCGGCTACGGCGTCACAGACGTCGCCACTGCGCTCGAAACCACCTTCACCGAAGGGGCGCAACAGGCGGCTACCGTGCTGAAGACCCTTTTCAACATCGACGATGTGAGCACGGCGCTGTCCCAGGTCTTCAATGAGGCAGCGGCGGGTGCCGCCCAGATCCTGAAGAACATCGGTTACGCCACGTCGGAGATCGCCGGCGCCCTCCAAACCATCTTCGGCGAGGCTGCCGCCGCCGCCGCACAGATCCTCAAGGACATCGGCGAGGCGGCTTCGGAGATCGCCTCGGCCCTCGAAAGCGTCTTCAGCCAGGCGGTGAGCGACGTCGGCAACCTCCTCTCGGCCATCGGATTCAGCAGTAGCACCATT
>DATAYX010000149.1:0-13804 GCA_036272355.1 Acidimicrobiales bacterium | reverse complement strand
TGCTCAGTCATCGAGGTCCTCTGTTTCTACCGGGGTTCTGTTTCTCTCGGGGTTCCGAAGGCCTTGAACCGGGCCAGTCCGCCGTCAGGGTACGCGTCAAGCCGCAGCTGGGCCAGCGGGCCGGTCGACACGGCGAAGCGGTGCAGGGTGTCCGGGACGAGCGGCGTGCGTGCCAGCACCGGAACCCAGGCGCCCCTAGCGCGGCCCCAGACCTCGACCTCGGCGCTCGCGTTGTACTTGAAGTGGGAGGTGTCGATCTCGACGCGGTGCAGCGAACCCTCCGCCGCGAGGGCAACGACCACGCTGTCGTGGCCGCCGTCGCGGCGGCGCGCGGTCTCCCAGCCCTCGCCCATCGTCCGTGGCTGGTCCGGGCGCAACAGCCGGTCGGCCGACGTGTAGAAGGCGTCGCTGCAGGAGACGACGCGGGCGCCTTCGGCCGCCGAGGTAAGTTCGACCGACAGGCCCCAGAGCGTACGGTCGGGCACCACGGCGCCGTGCACGCGCAGCCTGGCCACGCCACCGTCCGGGTGAGCCGAAAGCCGCACGTGGGTCCAGCGCTGCGGTGAGGGGACGGCCAGCAGGTTGTGGCTGTCACCCTTCAGATCGGTCCACGGGACGATCTCGGTCCATGCGGCGCCGACGAGTTCCTCGGTGCGCGGATAGCCTGGTGCCGCAAGGGCTTGCACCCGCGTACGGTTCGGGAAGTTGCCGGTGAAGAACCGGGTGTCGACGTCGATGGTCTCGATCACGCCCGCCGCACCGAGGCGGACGATCGCCCAGTCGTGCTCACCCGACGGGTTGGCCGTGCCGGGACGCCGTCGGCGCGTCTCCCAGCCGTCGACGACCTCGCCGCGATGGTCGAACGTGCCGGGCGTGAAGTCGGGTTCCGCCTCGACGAGCAGGTTCTCCTTGAGACCGAACGACTCGTCGCTGGCGGCCATGACCGACCCGCCGAGCCAGCGGGCGGCGAGGTCAACCATGCACCGCCGCCTCGTTGAGGGCGAGCTCCCGCCCGGCCAGCCAGGTCCGACCGACCCGCCCCGTCAGCGTCCGGCCCGCGTAGGCGGTGACGGGCTGCCGGTGCCGGAGGCGGTGCGGGTCGACCCGCCAGACGGCCGAAGTGTCGAAGGACGTCAGGTCGCCGCGCAGGCCGATCGCGATCCGTCCGCGGTCGCCGTAACCGGCCAGCGCGGCCGGGGCGGCCGACATCCAGCCCGCGATCTCCGCCAGCGGGAGCCCCCTCGGGGCACCCGCGGTCCAGACGGCGCTGAGCCCCAGTTGCAGCGAGCTGATCCCGCCCCGTGCGGTGCCGAAGTCGCCGGTCAGCTTGGCGGCCGCCGGCGCCGGCGAGTGGTCCGAGACGATCATGTCGATCGTGCCGTCCGACAGCGCCGCCCACAACTCGTCCGCGTTGGCCGCCGGGCGGACGGGCGGCCAGCAGGCGAACTCGGTGGCGCCGTCGGGCACGTCCTCCGCAGCCAGGGCGAGGTAGTGCGGGCAGGTCTCGGCGGTGACGGGCAGCCCTTCGGCCTTCGCGGCGGCGATTAGCGGCAGGCACTGCGCCGTAGAGACGTGCACGATGTGGGCGTGCCCGCCCGTCCGCCGTACCGCCTCGACGACCGCACGGACCGCCGCGACCTCCGACGCGTCGGGGCGCGAGGCGAGGAACGTGCGGTAGACGGGTCCGGATGGGGCCGTCATCAGGTCGTCGTGCTCGGCGTGGACGAGCAGGGGCAGGCTCAGCTGCGCGCAGGCGGTCAGCCCCGCGAGGAGCTCGTGGAACGAGACGGGCGGGAACTCGGGGTTGCCTGAGCCGGACAGGAAGCACTTGAAACCCAGGACGCCCGCGTCCGCCAGCGCGGGCAGTTCGGCCAGATTGCCCGGCACCAGGCCGCCCCAGAAGCCGACGTGGACCGTCGCCGACGCGCGGGCGGCGGCGTGCTTGGCCGCGAGCGCCGCCACTGAGGTCGTCACTGGCGAGCTGTCCAGTGGCATGTCGACCAGCGTCGTCACCCCGCCGGCGGCGGCCGCACGCGAGGCGGAGGCGAAGCCCTCCAGGTCGCTGTGCCCGGGTTCGTCGATGTGCACGTGCGTGTCGACCAGCCCGGGCAGCAGCACCTCGTCCGGGCCGAGGGCGACCACCTCCGCCGCGGGCTCGGACGGGGCGAGCGAGACGATTACCCCGTCCCGCACGCCGACGGAGGCCGGGCGGACGTCCCCGTCGACGGCGGCCGCGGCGGCGTCGATACGGAGGTCAAGCACCGAACTTGGCGGCCAAGGCCTCCGTCATCGCCGGCCAGACGTGGGGGTCATGGCCGGGGATGAGCGGATACCCCTTGTCGTGCGCAAGCTTCTTCAACCGCCGGATCGGCTCCACGGTCTCCCGCGGGTCGATGCCGACGACGCCACCGATCGGAAGCTCCTGTTCGATGTTCTCGGTGAGGTCGGCCGCGTCGAAGGCGAAGACGAATCCCCCGCCGCCGACGGAGGAGTCCAGCTCGACCAGGAACGACTGGTGCCCAGGCGTGTGCCCGTATGTCGGAATCACCGTGACGCCCGGCGCGATCTGACCCTCACCATCGGTGAGCTGCCACTCGATGCGCGGGTCGTCGTAGTCGACCTTGTTCAGCGCGTACCTCTCCATGTCGTAGCCCGGCGCCATGCCGAAGTCGAACTCGCGCTGTTGCATGTGCACCGGGACCCGGCCGGCGAACAGCTTCAGGCCGCCGGCGTGGTCGTGGTGCAGGTGCGACAGTGCGACGCCGTGGATGTCGTCGATGTCGACTCCGACCGCGGCCAGCCCCTCCTCGATCGGCTCACCGGGTCCGGGCAGGACGGGCCGGTAGTCGACCGCCGGGAAGTACCGCTTGTACAGCCACGGGTCCCGGACGAGCGCGGTGTTGAAGCCGGTGTCCAGCAGCAGCCAGCCGCCGTCGGTCTCCAGCAGCACGCCGGGGACGGGCTCGCGCATCCGCTGCTCGGGAGGAGCGCCGAAGACCGAGATCGACTTCGGCAGCTCCTCCCACCCGAGCGTCAGCAGGATGATCCTCGTGACGCCCGCGCTCATTGCTCACTCCTGCTCATTGCTCATTCCACGGGTGTCGCTCGGTGCTCATCGGCTCAGGCCGACAGGTAGTTGATCAGCAGGTCGTTCGGGTCCGAGACGACGTGCGCCTGTGCGACCCCCTTGAGCCAGGGCTGGCCGACCATGAAGTCGCTGATGGACACGCCGTTGAGCCAGCAGCCGGTCTTCAGCGCGTCCTCGGCGGCAGCGGAGAAGTCTGCGTCCGCGCCCGTCGTCCGGACCTTGGCGATGGCGGCGCTGGTGGCGGCGTCGGAGCAGTTGAAGTAGTTCAGCCCGGCGCCCTTGTCGAAGCTGATGTGCGCCCAGGTGTACGGCGACGGCGAGTCCGGCCAGCCCGGTGTGGCCAGGATGTCCGGCGCCCCCTTCGGGTTGCCGACCCAGCCGAAGATCTCCGATGTCGGGTAGGACTGCACTTTGGCGTCCAGGCCGTCCGCGGCCAGTTCGGTCTGCATCAGGTTGGCGACGATCTGGCTGTCGGGCTGGCTCGAGTCATAGCCGATCGTGATCGACTTCGTCGGCAGGCTGCCGACCATGCCCTTAAGGGCGGACGGGTCGTAAGTGATGTCCTGCTTGGCGTCGTTGACCGAAATCATGTTGGCCGGGTAGACCTGCGTGGCGACCGTGCCCCGGCCGTAGTAGGCCTGCCCGACGATCGACTTCAGGTCGATCGCCTGCTGCACCGCGACCCGTGTCGCCTGGTCCTTAAGGATCTCGTTGTTCGGGTTCAGGTAGATGTACTCGGACATCATCGTCGGCAGCGTGAAGCTCCGGATATTGTCGTTGGCCAGGTACGTCTTCACCGCGGAGGACGGGATGTCGTGCAGGATGGCGGCGAGGTCGCCGTTGTTGAACTGCAGCTGCTGGGCGGACGAGTCGGTGATCACCGGGATGTCCACGCTCGTGAAGTACGGCTTCTGCCCCCAGTAGCCGGGGTTGGCCTTCATCGCGTAGTCCGACCCGACCTTGGCTTCGGTGAGCTCATACGGACCAGTGCCCAGGTCGTGCCCGGTGAGGTACTTCTGGTCGTGGTCGGAGCCCGCGTACTTGGCGAGGCCGGTCGGGCTCATCATCTTGGGACCGTAGGCGCACGCCAGGTACGTGAGGAACGCGGCGTCCGGGTGGTTGAGGGTGATGGTGACGTTGTAGTCGCCCTGGGTGGTGACGGACTTGACGTCCGCGACCATGTAGGCCGGGCCCTGGTTGACCGCCAGGCGCCGGTCGAAGGACGGCTTGACCGCAGCGGCGGTGAACGGCGTCCCGTCGTGGAATTTCACGCCCTGCCGCAGGGTGAAGGTGAACACCGTGTGGTTGGCGTTCTCGCTCCACTTGGTCGCCAGGGCCGGTTCCATCGTCGGCGTGGCCGTACCCGGCTTGTACATAAGCAGGCCGTCGTAGAGGTTGGTGGTGAGCAGCAGGCCCTGCCCGGCGTAGAAGATGTCCGGGTCCGGCGGCTGGCCCGGGTCCTGCAGGAACGACAAGTGCAACGTCTTGTCTACTGGGGCCGGCGCACTGCCGCCGCCTCCGCCGGACGAGCTGCCGCAGGCGCTCAGCACGAGCGCCGCGGCACCTGCCGCGGCGAGCGCGACGAGCTTGGACTTCTGGGACATCAAACCTCCGCGAGGTTGTAGTCGAATCGGGTGTCTGTGCTCGGGGTGGCGGCGAGCTCCGCGAAGGCGGCCAGGATGTCGTCGGTGCTGCGGACTGCGCCAGCCTGCAGGTACTCCATGGCATCGAGGGACGCGGCGTGGCGCGCGACGGTGGATCCGCCGACGCAGTCGCCGACGACCCGGACGTAGAAGTCGCGCTGGTGTGCGTCGGCGAACGTGTAGTGGACGCAGACGTCCGTGAGGCCGCCGATGAGGATCAGGGTGTCCGCCTTCAGCGCGCGCAGGACGATCTCGAACTCGGTGCCGATAAAGCCTGAGTAGCGGCGCTTGACGATGTGGAACTCGATGTCGCTGGCCGGGTCCGGGCGCAGCGAGTCGACCAGTTCGGTCGCCCGCTGCCCGTCGACGCAGTGGACGCCCTCGTTGCCGTCCAGTTCCCGGCCGAAGTCGATGCCGCTCGGGCGGTGCACCTCCTGGAAGAACACGACCGGCATCGCCGCCGCCCGGGCGGCGGCCAGGATCTGCTCGGCACGGGCGATGCGCTCGCGGCCGCCGGGCATGATGTCGATGCCGACCTCGTCGCGGGACAGTTCCTCGCCGTCGCCCTTCTGGTAGTCGACGACGACCAGCACGGCGTTACCGACGATTATCGGTTGCTCGGGCACGATCTTCCCCTTTCCGTACGGGATGTCAGAGCTTGATGCGGGGGTCGGCCACGGCCTGCAGGATGTCGACGATCGCGTTGATCACGACGTAGGCGACGCCAAGGATGAGGGTGACGCCGCCGATGGCCGGGAAGTCGCCGACCGGGACGGACTGGGCCACGTACTGCCCGATCCCCGGCCAGCTGAAGACCAGTTCTACGAGGAGGACTCCCGCGAACATCAGGCCGACCTGCAGACCGGTCATGGACAGCGCCGCACCGACCGCGTTGCGGGCGATGTGCTTGCGCAGGACCATCAGCTCCGTCAGGCCTTTCGCGCGGGCCGTCCGGGCGTAGTCGCTGTTGAGTTCCCCCTCCAGCGACGAGCGCAGCACGCGGCCGATCGACACCGCCGGGCCGAGGGCGATGCAGGTGGCCGGCATCAGCAGGTGCAGGACCGCGTTCCACCACATCCCGAACTGGCCCTGCAGCAGCGCGTCCAGTGTGTAGAGGTGGGTGGGGCCGCTCGGCGGCGGGTAGCTCGAGTCGAGGCGCCCGGACGCGGGCAGCCAGTGCAGGTACTTGTAGAAGACCAGGATGCCGGCGATGCCGAGCAGGAACACCGGGGTGGACGAGCCGACCATGAGCACCAGCCGGTACAGGCCCGCGCCCGGCCAGCGCAGCACCGAGCCGACAGCGAACAGGAGAGCGAGCACGAGCGCGATCACGACGCCAGTAATCGCCAGTTCCAGGGTGGCCGGCAGGTACTGGCCCAGGTCGCTGGCGACGGTATGCCGGGTCCGGTACGACGTCCCGAGGTTGCCTTGGAGGAGGTGGCCGAGGTAAGTACCCAGCTGGGAGAGGACCGGCTTGTCAAGGCCGAGGTTGTGCCGCATCGCGGCGACCTGCGAGTCACTCGCCTGGCCGCCCAGCATCGCGTGCACGGGGTCTACCGGGCTGATGTCCTGCAAGTAGAAAATGACGGCCGCGAGGATCACGACGATCACGACCATCGCGCCGACGCGCTTGCCAAGTAGGGTTGCCATGGGCATCAGTCCCGGTCCAGCAGGCGACGGACGCCGTCGCCTGCGGTGTTCGCGATGAGGGCTAGCACGACGACGGCGATGCCCGGCATGACCGGCACCCACCACTGCTGCAGCAGGTACTGCAGGCCGTTCGCACTGTCTGCACCGAGCTCGGGCGCCGGCTGGGTCTGGCCCAGGCCGAGGAACGAGAGCCCGGCCAGGGTGAGGATCAGGTTCCCGACGTCCAGGCTGGCGGTGACGATGGTGGCGGGGATCGCGCCGGGCAGCAGGTGCCTGAGGGCGATGCGGACCCGTCCGGCGCCAGCCAGACGGGCGGCCTCGACGTGGTGCCGGGCGGCGAGCTTGGTGATCTCACCGCGGACGATGCGGGCGTAGAACGGCCACCAGACGATCGAGACGGCGATCAGGGTATGCGTGAACCCGGGCCCCATCGCGGCGACGACGGCGATCGCGAGAACCGGTGCAGGCAGGGCGAGGAAGAGGTCGGTGATGCGCATCAGCAGGTTGTCGACCCAGCCGCCGGTGGCGCCGGCGACCAGGCCGATCACGCCACCGACGGCCACGCCGATGGCGATGACGACCAGGGCGGCGAACCAACTGGCCTGGATGCCGAAGAGCAGCCTGCTGAAGATGTCGCGCCCGATCGCGTCCGAGCCGAGCAGGTACCCGTTCGCGCCCGGGCTGGACAGCGGGATCCCGGTCGGCATCGTCGGGTCGTGCGGGGCGATGATACGCCCAAGCGCCGCCACGATCGTGACGACCCCGAACAGGCTGGCCGCGCCGACCGACAGGGCACGGGTGCGTGCGCGGCTTGGGGCCAGCACCCCGCGTCCGCGGGCGACGAAGCCGCGGCCCTGCGCGACCGCGATGGGTTCGGCCACTGCCATCTCAGGCCACCTCCCAGGTCTGCGCGTCGGTGGGGTTCATGCAGGCGATCCAGTGCAGCGCGTCGCGGGGGCTGCCGACGAGCTTGACGTCAAGGTCCGTGTCCGAGCAGACCTCCAGGGCCTGCGGGCAGCGCGGGTGAAAGGCGCATCCGGCCGGCGGGCGCAGGGGGCTGGCCGGCTCTCCGGCGAGGATGACCGGCTCGCGCCCCACGTCCGGTACCGCCGAGATCAGCGCTTTCGTGTACGGGTGGGTCGGGACTGCGGCCATCTGCTCCGACGCGCCGACCTCGACGATCCGGCCGAGATACATGACCGCGATGCGGTCGGCGACGATGCGGGCGACCGACAGGTCGTGGGTCACGAACAGCACCGACATGTCCAGTTCGCGGCGCAGCCGTCCGATGAGGTTGATGACGGACGCGGCCAGCGAGACGTCCAGGGCCGAGGTGGGCTCGTCGCACAGCAGGAGCTTCGACGGGACGATCGTGGCGCGGGCGAGGGCGACGCGCTGCCGCTGCCCGCCGGAGAGCTGGTACGGCTTGGCCTTCGCGGCCTCGGGCGGCAGGCCGACCAGGGCGAGCGCGTCGGCGACCTTTCCCGCCCGCTGCCTGCGCCCCAGGCTGCGCACCCGCTCGCCGAGGATCTGCTCGACGGTCAGCCACGGGGTCAGCGAGGCGCCGGCGTCCTGGAAGATCATCTGCGGGCGGATCTCGCTGTGCAGTTCGACCTTTCCGTTGTCCGGGGTCTCTAGCCCGGCGGCGACGCGGAGCAGGGTCGTCTTGCCGGAGCCCGATTCCCCCACTAGCGCGACGGATTCGCCCGGTGCGATCGTGAGGTCGACCCCGCGCAGTGCTTGCAGCCGGTTGCCGTTGCCGATCTTGAAGGACTTGTCGAGATGCTCCATGCGCAGCACCGGTGGCGCGTCCGCGCGCGCGCGGCGCGGCTGCCCGATCGGCTCGGGCGCGATCGTGCGGTTCGCCGTGCCGCCTGCTGGGCCGAGCAGGCACGCGGACAAGTGCCCCGCGCCGACGGCCGACGGCTCGGGCAGCGTGCTCGCGCACGCGTCGGTGGCGACGTCGCAGCGCGAATAGAACGCGCAGCCGGCCGGCGGGGCGGACGGGCTGGGCAGGTCGCCGGGCATCGCGACGAGCTGACGGGTGCGGTCGGACTCCAGCGAGAGCCGGGAGCGCAGCAGGCCGCGCGTGTACGGGTGGGCGGGCGACTGCAGGACCTCGGCGCTCGTCCCGATCTCGGCGAGGCGCCCGGCGTACACGACGGCGACGCGGTCGGCGACCTGGGCGGCGACGCCGAGGTCGTGGGTGATCATCAGGACACTGCAGCCGAGCTTTTCGCGCAGGCTGCGGAGCAGTTTGAGCACCTGCGCCTGCACGGTCACGTCCAGTGCCGTGGTCGGCTCGTCGGCGACGATCAGCTTGGGGCCGCCGGCGACGGCCATCGCGATCATGACGCGCTGCCGCAGCCCGCCTGAGAGCTGGTGCGGGAAGACACCCATGCGGGACTTCGGGTCCGGGATGCCGACGAGGCCGAGCAAGCGCTCGGCCTCCTGCTCGCTCCCCGCCGCCTCGGCGACCTGGCGCCCGATCTTCATGGTGGGGTTCAGCGATGTCATCGGGTCCTGGAACACGGCGCCCAGGTGCTCTCGGCGGACCCCCCGGCGGACGGCGTCGGGACTGTGCGCCATGTCCGCGCCCGCAACCGTTACCGTGCCGCTGATCCTGGTCCGGGCGCCGTGCAGGCCGAGCAGGGCCAGGCCAAGCACGCTCTTGCCCGACCCCGACTCGCCGACCAGGCCGAGGATCTCCCCCGGCCGGATGCTCAGGCTCACGTCCCGCAACGCGTAGACGTCGCGGCCGCCGCGGGTGAAGGTCACCGCGAGGTTCCGGACGTCGGCAATCGCGGGCGCTGCCTCGACGATCGTCTGCTCCACGTAGTGCGTCCTTCTCCGTCAGGGAATACCTGTCAAGTGTCAAAAAAAGGGTGGAAGTCGCACGTGTCACACACGTTCCCCGCCGTTAACAGTTGTGTTTCCGGCCGTAACAGTCGCTGCGGTCCGGCGAGCGAACTCTCGAACAGCCCGGGCAGCCAGCCCCCGCGACTGGGCGAGCGTCACCGCACGGATTCGTCGATCGTCCAACCGGCCGGGAGGTCGTCAAGCGAATAGGGCGGCTGCGCCTGCTGCGCACCCTTCGGCCAGGCGCGGTGGACCTCCCAGCGGTCGCCCTCGAGGAGCCACGCGGTCGCCGTGAACTCCGCCCCGGACTCGCGTCCGTCCACCACGGTCAGCGCGTACTTGCCGGCGCGGACGATCCGCCCGGTCGCCGAGCGCAGCGCCCACAGCGGCCCGCCGCCGGGCAGGCGGCGCCAGCGCTCGGTGTAAGGCACGGCGCGGCCATCCTGCTCGCAGCTGCCGGACTCCAGCAGGTCGGCTCCGTCCCAGGCCACGGTCCCGACGTCCGCGGTGCCCGAGGGGGCGAGGTCTAGGTCGTGCGTCCAGGTCAGCGCGTAACCGTCCCACGAGGTCGTGCCGGTAAAGCAGGTCACCTCGCCGTCGCCGGTCATCGGGGTGCGCAGATCGGCGTGCCGGGACGGCGCCTGCAGCCACCAGACGATCATGTCCTCGGAATCGGACGCACCCCCGACGGCAATGCCGTGGCGCACCCACGCGCCGTGGAACTCAGCCGGGATCACTCTGAAGGAGCAGCCGTGCCGGCCCGCTCGAGTTCCGCGGCCCGTCCGAACGTCTCCTCGGTCGCGACCCAGGTCTCGGGCATCTCGATCTCGCCTGCCCTCAGGCGCCGCTGCAGGTAGCGGAAGAAGCGGACGGTCTGCGCGTAGAGGTGCTCGCCCGCCCTGAGCGGGGGCTTGTCGGTGCCGTCGCCTCGGACGAGTTCGGGCAGCGGTTCGACCAGCACGTCGTAGTCGACGTTGAAGAAGAGCGGGAACGAGTAGCGCTCCTCGGCGACCTTGCGGACCCGGTGCGTCGTCGAGGTGAACAGCCCGTTGGACCAGATCTCCATCATGTCGGCGATGTTCACCACGTACGCACCGGGCAGCGGCGGCACGTCGACCCACTCCCCGGCACCGTTGAGTACCTCCAGGCCGGGCGCCGTCGGGCGCAGCAGGGTGAAGACCTCGAAGTCGGTGTGCGCGCCGATGCCGATCTGGTCCGATGGCGCGGGGTCGTACGGGTAGTGCATCAGCCGCAGCTGGCTCGGGGCCCGCTGCACCTTGTCGTCGAAGACGTCGGCCGGCTGGCCCAGCGCCAGCGCGAAGCCCTGCAGCAGCTTCTTGCCGAAGGCGATCGTCGCGTCGTAGTAGCGGTTGACCGTCTGCCTCATGCCGTCAAGTTCCGGCCACTGGTTCGGGCCGAGCATCGGATTGCCGACAAGGTAGTCGGCGTCGTCCGCGGGCAGTTCGAGGCTGAGGTCGAACGCCTCCTTGAGGTCCGGGTTCGGGTGGTCCTCGAGATCCCCGCCCGCATACATGCCCTCCTCGCCGACCGGCACGTAGCCGCGGTGGTTGGTTGAGTTGCCGATGTATACCCGCATTTTCTCCTCGAGCGGCAGAGCGAAGAAGCGCTTGGTGTGGTCGAGGGTCGCCTGGAAGTCCTCCTCGGGCACGCCGTGGCCGATCACGTAGAAAAAGCCGACCTCGTCGGCGACGCGGCGCAGTTCCTGGGCCACCACGGCCTGCTCGCCCGGCGGGCCGTACAGCCCGGCGACGTCGACGACGGGGATCTGTTGGAAGTTGGTCAGGCTGCTCACGCGTCTGCTCCTACAGGTCGTACAGGTATCGGTCGCGCTCCCAGTCGGTGACCTGGGAGTGGTAGTCGTCCCACTCGTCGTGCTTCATGGCGACGTACTCGGAGACGAATTCGGCGGGGAACACGGTCGCGATGAGAGGGTCGGCCGCGAAGGCCTCGATCGCCTCGAGCAGGGTCCGCGGCAGGCGCGGGGCGGCGGCGGTGCCGGGCGTCCAGTCGAAGGCCTCGGTGGCGACCGGCTCGCCCGGGTCCCAGCCCTCGGCGATGCCCTCGAGTCCCGCGGCCAGCATGAGCGCCGCGGTCAAGTACGTGTTGGCGGCGGCGTCGACCGCCCGGTTCTCGACGGCGGGACGGTTGCCTGGCAGGCGCAGCATGCAGGACCGGTTGTTGTCGCCGTACGCGGCATAGACGGGCGCCCAGGAGATCGCGCCGTCGCCGAGGCGCGGCGAGAGGCGCTTGTAGGAGTTGACGGTCGGGGTCGCGACGGCGGCCAGCGCGGGCGCGTGGCGCAGGATGCCGGCGACGAAACCGCGCGCGGTCTTCGTCCAGCCCGCTTCGTCGCGGAAGAGGTTCGCGCCGGTCTCGACGTCGGCCAGGCTCATGTTGAAGTGGTGACCCGAACCCCAGACGCCGGTGAAGGGCTTGGGCATGAACGTGGCGAACAGCCCGAATTCCTTGGCCACCTGCCGCGCCATCAACCGGAAGAGCGAGAGCCGGTCGGCCATCTGCAGCGCCGGGGCGTACTCGAAGTCGAACTCGTACTGCCCCTCGCCACCCTCGTGGTCGAAGCTGAAGACGCCGAAGCCGGCCTGCTGCATGCACGAGACCATTCGGCCAAGGAAGGGCATCGCGTCCAGCGACGCCTCGATATCGTAGGCGGGGGTGGGGCGTAGGAGGCCGCTGCGGGCCGTCGGCACCGGACGGACCGGGTTCGGCTGCGGCTGCAGCGCGTAGAACTCGGTCTCGACGCCGAGGTTAAACGTGTAGCCGGCCGCGGCGGCGACCTCGAGCTGGTTCTTCAGGATCGTCCGCGGGCAGAGGGCGTACTGCGCTGTGCCGCCGTAGTTCAGGTCGGCGTTGAAGAAGACGAAGCGGCGGTCCCACGGCAGCACGACCGCCGTGGACGCGTCGGGGACCGCGATGCACTCGGGCTCGCAGGAGTTCATCTGCCCCAGGCCGTCGATGCCGCGCGGGGTGTACCGCTCAGAGCCCGCAAGCAGCGAGGGCAGGTGGCCTATTGGGACGACCTTGGAACGGGCCCGTCCGAGCACGTCGATCCATGCTCCGAGCGCGTACTCGACGCCCTCGGCGGCCAGTTCGGCGGCGAGGGCAGCGTGCTCGTCCGTGACGGCGGTCAGCGTGTCCATGGGCGTCCCTTCGGTCAGCGGTGCGGGGTCAGGGCCACGCCGAAGGGCGGCTCTTCGAGCCGGCCCCGCTCGACGCGGTCGGCGATCGCCTTCGCGGTGGCGGCGAGCAGGTGCCCGCCGAGTTCGGCGCTCGCCTCGGACGGCCGGCCGGTGACGCCGTTGGCCGACAGCGCCGGGGCGGTGTAGCGGAAGACAAGGTCGTTCGTCCGGTCGGGGTCGTCGGCGTCGGCCATCCGGTCGGCCCGCACGAGGTGGGGCGCGATCGCGAGCATCATCGAGGTCTCGCCGCGGTTGGCGTGGATGTCGACACCGTCGCGGAGGACCTCCGCCTGCACGAACGGATCCGCGGACCACCAGTCGACGGTACCGACGCGCAGGTCGGGGCGGAAAAGGCGCAGGTGGTCGGTGGCGGTGTGCAGTGCGCCCACGTTCCCGAAGTGCGCGTTGACAAAGATCAGCCGGGCCAGCCCGGAGTGGTACGCCCAGGTCGCGTACTGCTTGATCACCCCGGCGAGCAGTTCGGGGCTGAGCGAGAGCGTCCCGGGCAGCACGGTGCCGTGCCCGTAGCTGACCCCGACCGGGATCGCCGGCAGGACGGGCGCGCCGGCCAGTTCGCCCGCCCGGCGGCAGACCGCCTCGGCGACGATCGTGTCGGTCCCGGTGGGCAGATGGGGTCCGTGCTGCTCGATCGCGCCCACGGGGACGAGCCCGACCTCGGTCCCGTCCATGCGGGAGAGGTCCGGCCACGCAGCCTCGGACCAGTTCAGCACGGCTCGCTTCCCCCTCACCTTTCGGTCGATCGACAGGTATGAGCGTCAGTGGCCCCTGTTTCCCCCGGGTTTCGGCGGCGTGTTATCCAGGATCAATCGCAGGAGCGTCAGCTTCAGCCTGGCAGAATCCTGGGAGTCCCCGGCGGCAGCCCGCGCACGATTTCCCTGATCGGCCCGGGACCAGGCTTCGACTCGCAGTACGCGATGAGCGCAGACCTAGACGAGCCGCTGATCATCGCCAGCGTCACCGCCGGCGGCAGCGGGCAGGTGTACCCGCTGCTCATTGACGGCTATGCGCCCCTGCGCGTCCATCCGGGTGCCAGCCGCGACGCTTGGCATGATCCCCGCCCTTCGGCCCTGGGGCGACCGCTGCCCCGACAACATCAGGAATCGCAGCGAACGCAATTCACCGGGCGAAGCCAGGGACCTGGAATGCGAGGACGGCGCCGACCGTACGAGACGGCCGCGATTCCGGGCGCATGTCCCCGCATCGGGCGACGGACGGGCCGTTTTGACAAGACCAGGATTGCTGGGTTCATGCGCAGGAGCAACCACGGAGGAGGTCTCGCGCTGGCTCGGGCACAAGAGCATCGCGGTCACCCACGAGACCGGAAA
>DATAYX010000148.1:0-7982 GCA_036272355.1 Acidimicrobiales bacterium | reverse complement strand
CGTTCGCTCTCGTCCCACAGCCGTTCGGCTGCTCCGTCGTCGCGCGCATGGCGGCTCATGTGCCCCGGCTTGCTCCGTACCCAGTACATGCCGGTCTTGCCGGCGACATCGGGCGAGGTGGCGAGGTAGACCGACGTCCTGGCCCCCCGTCGCGGGCTGATCTGGACCGGGCGGATCACGCGCATGCCGAACCCCATGACCCCCGTGGTGTCCCCGTCCATGGCGAAACTGCTCCGCACCCATCCCGGGTGCGCCGCGTTGGCCGTGACGCCGCTGCCCTGCAACCGCTTCGCCAGCTGTCGGATGAAGAGGACGTTGGCCAGCTTCGTCCGGCAGTAGACCTCCATCCCCTCGTAGCGCTTCTCGTTCTGCAGGTCGTCGAACTGCAGCCCGCCGAAGGCGGCGTGGTGGCCGACCGACGTCACGCTCACGACGCGGGCCGGCGCGTCGGCGCGCAGCCGTTCCAGCAACAGGTTGGTCAGATAGAAGTGTCCCAGGTGGTTGACGCCGAACGTGTATTCGATGCCCTGCGCGGTGTGCTGGCGTTGCGTCCACGTCCCACCGGCGTTGTTCACAAGGACGTCGAGGCGCTGCCAGCGCGACAGGATGTCGTCGGCGGCCTTGCGCACCGAGGCCAGGTCGGCGAGGTCGAGTGCCACCACGTGCACGTCGTCGTTCCACGTGCGCTGCGTCACTACCTTCGCCGCCGCCTCGGCCTTGGCCTGGTTGCGGCAGGCCAGGACCGTCGTGGCGCCGCGCTCGGCCACCCCGACCGCTGTCTCGAGACCGATGCCGACGTTGGCGCCGGTGACGACGACCACCTTGCCGTGCATGCTCATGACGGGCTGCCCTCCCCGGGGGAACACCGGTCCGGGCGTTGGCCCTCGCCGCGTGCGAGCAGTCTAAGGAGGCTGCCGTCCGGCCGCCCTGTCCTCCGCCGCCCCGGACTGTCGGACCTGGGTGGGTCGGGCGTAGCCTGACCGCGCATGCGTGCGGCGGGAACCGACTCATGAGCATCGTGACCAGCCCTACCCTCGACGGGTACCTACTCCAGGTGCTGATCACGCCCGAGGGGCAGGCCAACCCGTACCCCCACTACGCGCAGATGCGCGAAGAAGCCCGGGTCTATCGGACTTCCTTCGGGCCCTATTGCGTCAACGGGTACGCCGAGAGCCAGGCCGTTCTGCGCGACCCCCGGCTGGGCCGGGGCGTCGGCATCGAGGACACGAGCATGGACATCTTCGGCAACTCCGACAGCCGCCGCGGCGAGTTCTTCGACGTCGGCCAGCACAACATGCTGATGGCCGACCCGCCCGACCACACGCGCCTCCGCCGCCTCGTGTCGCGGTCGTTCACCTCTCGGCAGGTCGAACGGCTACGGCCCGCGATCCACGAGCTCGTCGACACGCTCCTCGATGACCTGGCCACGCGGGGGGACGTGGAGTTCATGAGCGAGTTCGCGCTGCCACTTCCTATGGCTGTCATCGGCGAGCTCGTGGGTGTACCTGCCGAGGACCGCGCCGGCCTGCAACCCAAGGTCAGGGCGGCGGCGCGCGGGATCGAGCCCGTGCTGAGCGAAGACGAGATCGGCGCCGCGATCGCCGCGATCGAAGAGCTGGGCGCGTACTTCGAGGCCTTCTTGGCCGAGCGGCGCCGGGAGCCACGCGACGACCTGATGAGCGCGCTCGCCAGTGCCAGCGAGAACGACGACCGCCTGACCGACGACGAGATCCTCTCGACGGCCATCCTCCTCTTCTCCGCCGGCTTCGAGACCACCACGAACCTGCTCGGCAACGGTCTGCTCGCCCTGCTCTCCCACCCCGACCAGCTGGCGGATTGGAGGGCGCACCCCGAGATCGCCCCTTCCGCCGTCGAGGAGCTGCTGCGTTTCGACAGCCCGGTGCAGTTCAACCTGCGCGCCGCGCTCGAGCCTGCAGAGCTCGCGGGCCAGCCGCTCGAGCGCGGCGACCGGATCGTCGTGCTGCAGGGCGCGGCCAACCGCGACCCCGAGGAGTTCGACCGTCCCGAAGAGCTCGACCTCCGTCGCTCCCCCAACACGCCGCTGAGTTTCGGATGGGGGATCCACCACTGCATCGGCGCCGCGCTGGCGCGGCTCGAGGGTGAGATCGCGTTCAACGCGCTGCTGGCGCGCTTCGAGTCGATCGAGCTGTCGGGCGACGAACCGCAGTGGCGGCCCGGCTTCACCCTCCGCGGGCTTCAGTCCTTCCCGCTACGCGTCGCCGCTCACTGACTTCCCGCCTCACGCGCGTCGTGGACGCGGTCCCATTCCTCGGGCGGCCCGAGCGCCGAAGCCTCCGGCCCGAGGCGGGCGACGTAGTCGGGGTGGACGACGCGCCAGCGGTCCGACGGCGTGAAGGGCAGCTCCTCGCCGCCGGCGACGTACCCGAGCTGCTCGAGGCAGACGTGCCAACCCGCACCGTCCCGTGCCGCCTTGGCGTGCTCCGGAAAGGTCACGGTCAGCGTCAGCACGCTGCCCGCGCCCTCCGGCGCAAGCTCGAAACGCAGCACATCGTCGCCCCATCGCAGCTCGAGGAGTGACGGTGCATCCACGGCGAGCATCTCGCCGTCCATCGGCGGCGCTTCGTTCTCCCGGAACGAGAACCTCAGCGGCGCACCGGGCGTCCGCTCCCCCTCGATCGTCGTCGGGAACCAACCGGCCAGTTGCACATCCTCGGTCAGGGCTTGCCAGACCGTCTCGGGCGGCTGGCGCAGGACTCGTCGGTAGCGCAGCACGCACAACTGGCCGTCCCGCTCGAGCGTGCCGAGTTCGTCGTTCACGTCCACTGTCCCTCCTCTCCCTCGCCGATGAAGTCGAGGTGTCGTTGCAGCGCGTTGAGGTGTTCCGCCCAGCGGGCGCGATATGGGCGCAGCCAATCGTCGACCTCGCGCAGCGGTTCGGTCCGGACCCGGTAGATCCGGCGCTGGGCGTCGGTGCGGGAGTCAACGAGGCCGGCGTCTCGCAGGACCCGGAGGTGCTTGGAGACCGTGGGCTGGCTCAGCGCCAGCCGTTCGACCAGGTCGCCTACCGGGCGCTCCTGCTCGATCAGCAGGTCGAGGATACGCCGCCGGCTTTCCTCCGCCAGCACCTCGAACGTGACCGTCATACAGCTAATATGCTCCTAATCGCATATAGCTGTCAAGGCATATTCAGCTGGCTTTCCTTGCACTGATCCGGCGGAGCGGCGGCAGCGTGGGCGGGGGCTGCTTGCGAGGCGGGAGCCCGTCGAGCAGCTCGGTCGTGGTCTTGGTGATCTGGCGCACCGCTCGCTCGAACGCCTTCTCGGTCTGGGGCGACGTCGATTGGACCCCACTGACCTTGCGCACGAACTGTCGTGCTGCGGCCTCGATCTCCTCTGGCGTCGCCGCGGGTTGGAGCCCGCGCAGGGTGGTGATGTTCCGGCACATGCGGACCACCCTACGAGCCGCGGGCCTATTCGAGTCTCAGGAGTCGCAGGCGCCAGGCTCGACGGTCACCGTCACGAGGCGCCCGGTACGTGCATTCGTCACCTCGAGCAGGTCGCTCCCGGGCGCTGAGGTGACGCGCCCACCCCTGACCTTGGCGCAGTAGCCCCGGGGGTAGTGGATCTGCGTGGGCACGAAGACGACGGTCGGTGCGTGAATGCCGTGGTTCGGCGTGTAAGCAAGGTGGAACACCTCGGTGTCCGGTGAGTAGTCGAACGAGATCGGCCGGCCGGCGACCGCCTCGGGATAGGTCCGGCTCAGCACCCGCGCTGTCGCCTTCAACCGCCCGTTCGACATGACCAGCGACTCCGCCGCACTGCCGGTCGGGTCGCCGTAGTACTTCCACGACCAGTAGACCCACCCCACCTTCTCGGAATCCATGAGCGAGGTGACGCTCGCCAGGTACGGCACGCTGCTCGTCGCACCGAACTCGGTGACAAGCCAGGCCGGCCCGCCGGGCTGCGTCTGCGACGCCATCTCCGGTCGGTCCGAATACCGCTTGCCGAGAGATCGTGTCGCTTGCCGGACGCAGAGCGAGACGTTGGTCGGATTCCCCGTGACCGGGCTCCGCGCCCCGCAGTAGAGGTGGACGTTGTAGACGAGGTTGCGCCACCGCATGGGGCCGAGGAACGTGACGTAGCCGAGCGTGCCGTAGTTGTCCGGCTCGTCGAAGACGAGGTGCGACGGGTCGTTGGCCAGAATTGTCGGCACCACTCCGCTGGCAGGATCTCGGCGCGGGCAGTGCAGCGCGGGGGCGCCAGGAAGCCGAATCTTGATGTACTTCGTACCCGTGTAGAAGCACTGGAGCTGGGCGTCGAAGTGCTCGCCGCGGTAGGGCACGAGCGAGGTGGAGTACGGCTCGTTGAAGGGGTCGTAGCCGATGACCCACGGATTGCCCCGGAACGCTTGTGCCACGTATCCCCACACGCGGTCGTACTGCCCCTGCAGGTTGCCGCGGACGTCGTTGTTCCAAAAATGACCGAAGGCGATCCGCGCCGCCGTCGTCGAGTACTCGCTCGACCACCGGCCCGGCGGGTCCGTCCCGGGTACGTGGTCGGTGCACACGGCCCAGGACGGTGCGCCCTCGCCGTCGAACGCCTGGTTGTAGACGTCCTGGTGCATGTCCAGGATCGTGAAGATGTGGAAACGACCGAGGAGGCTGATGGTCTGTTTCAGATGGGCGACGTAACGGTCGAGCACCGCCAGGTTGAGCTGATGTGGATTGGTGGGTTTCCCGTGACCGCAGATCGTCGGGGAGTTCGCCTTCGCCTTGCCGGGCTCGAGGCCGCTCCACGTCATGCCCAGGCGGACGACGTCGAAGCCCAACCGTGCCATGAGCGACGCGTCGGCCGAAGAGAAATTCCACGGCTTGCCGGGATCCGCGTAGAGCTCGAAGGGTCGCCGCTTGTAGACGGCGTCGACTCCGTGGAGGAAGACGACTCGACCTTGGCGGTCGTAGAGATATGCGCCGCCCGGCGACCTCATTGGCCCTGCGATCGCCGGGGCCCCGCTGACGCTGGCGCCGGCGAACTCGGGTGATCGCAAGGTCGGTAAGCCGGCTTCGACCGCCGAGGCAGGGCCGGCCGCCGAAAGCGTGACGACCGGGACCGTCACGACGAGCGCGGCGATTCCCGCAACACACCTGGCAAGAAACCGCTGCGACACCGTCGGTCAGTCTGACCGAGCAACGTGAAGACTTGGTGGCGAGCCCGTGGCTATTCGGAGGGATTCACACCGGGCAGGTTGGGACGCAAGGGGTAGTCGGCGATGATGGCCCGCGTCGGGGCCAAGGGTCGCACCGAATGCGGCGACCCGGGCGGGACCACGGCGATGCAACCGGCCGTCAACACCTGCTCCTCGCCGTCGATGGTGAGAGCGATCTCCCCGTCGACCACGTGCCACACCTCTTCCTGTTCGTGCTGGTGCTGGTGGAGGGGTGCGGCGTCTGCGGCGATGTCGTAGTGGGCGAACGTCATGTTGGCCGAGTGGAGAAACCGCCCGCTCCAGCCCGGGAGTGGCGTCCCACTGAGCATGTCGGACGGCCGGACGAAAGGCATGTCAGTAGTCCAGACCGGCGTACCAGTCGCCGCGGCCCCCGGGCGTGATGTCGAGGATGTGCCAGGCCGGCGCGAACAGGTCGATCCCCCGTTCACGGATGTCGTCATCGAATTGTGGATGGCTCGTGTAGAAGTGCCGGGGCGAGCCGTCGGGATCGAGCGTGAAGACAGAGACGGTCGAGTTCTGCCAGCCTTCGTCGTCCTCGGCTACGAAGTCGTGCTGAAACGTGTTGTCACCACAGCTCAAGAGGCGCACGTTCTCCCAACCGCGGCCGCGGGCGTGCGCCCGCAGTGCCGGAGGGTCGGCGGCGGCAGCGACGACGAAGTCCACGTTCTGCGCCACGTGGCGCGCCACGCCGTTGAGGCCGTCGATCCACATGGTGCACATCGGGCACGGGGTCGTCTGCAACTTGCCGTACATCAGGTGGTAGACGACGAGCGGCCGCTCGGGTGTCAAGAAGAGCTCGGAAAGGCGCACTGTGCGCAATGGCTCGTCACCGTCCGACAACTGCCGTGGCCCTTCGATGAACTCGTAGTCCTGCACAGCGGGGCCCGGAGGCAGAGCGCGGCGGAGCGAGGCCACCTCCTCACGGTGGCGCATGAGCGCGATCTCTGCCTGGAGAAGCTTCTCCCTACTGGCGGCGTACGCGGCGGGCTCGTCGAGGCGGGTCTGTTCCAAGTCCGTGCCTCCTTCGGTCGATCCGAATGTAGCGGCGCGTCCAGACGCGCAGCCCGCCACCGGAGTAGCCGAGGTCAAGCCACCTGCTCGAGCGCCCGCTCGATCTCGACGTTGCCCGAGACGCTGCGCACGCTTAGCTTCACCGAGGCGTCTTTGCGGCGCGCCGACCGTGGCGTGTCGTCCAGAGGGATGTCGGAACGGACCTCGCCCGACATCGTCTCGACGTCGACGTGAAGGTCCACGCCGGAGGCCACGCCGACCAGGACGCTGCCCGACACCGAGCGCACGTGCAGAGCGCCCGCGTCGATGGCGAGCACCCGGACGTCGCCGGAGACGTTGGTCACCCGGGCGCCGTGGGCGAGTTCCCCGAGTCGTACGTCGCCCGACGTCGCCTTGACCTCGACCTGCCCGTCCGCAGCGCCCACCTCGATGTCACCCGACGCCGTCGTGAAGACCGCACGTCCGGCGACGCTCGAACACCGCAGGTCGCCCGACGCGGTCTGGACCTTGAGGTCGCCGTCGACGGCACCCACCGTGATGTCGCCGCTCGCCGAGCGGGCGCTGAGGTTTGCCGCAACGTCGTCGGCCGTAACGTCGCCGCTCGACGTCGTGAAGTCCGCCGCGCCGACCGGCCCGGTGACCTCGATGTCGGCCGAACCCGAGACCACGGTCACGTCGCTGTCCTCCGGGAGGGCGACCCGCACCGTCACCGGGTTGCGGCGGATGAAGCGGCTCCCCATCCCCTGCTTGGGAACCTTCACCACGACCATGTGGCGGCGACCGGCGGGGCGGCACTCGACGATCGCGCGCTCGACGAGCTCCTCGCCTCCCGGTGTCTGCGCCTCGAGCCACACCACGGTCTCGTCCGTGCGGGCGGCGGTGACGGCGACCAGGCCGACCTCGTTCTGTACGTACAGACCCACGGCGCCCGGGGTCTCGAAGATCTTCTCCATCGCAATTGCTCCTTTCAGACTCAGGTCGTTCCGTAGCCGTGCAGGCGGTTGCCCACGTGGCTCTTCCGCTTCTGCCCGCCTGCTGCGCCGTGTTCGAGCGTGCGCACGATGAACGCGTTCACCGAGATCCCTTCGCGCGCCGCACCGTCCTCCACCCGCGCCTTGAGGCTCTCGCTCAGGCGCAGGGTGATGCGGGCCGACATGTCGCGATCGCGCTCTCCGTCGCCGTCGCCTGCGGGGCCGTCGGCCCGGACGGGCGCGTCATCCACGTAGGCGAGGTCGACATCGTCGCCGGCGACCCGGATCTCGACCCGGCCGTCGGGCAGCTCCGCCGACACCTCGGCCGCCACCTCCGACAAGAGGTCCAGAATCCGCGAAGGGATGGAGCGGCCGAGGACCTCGGCGATGCGGTCGGCCACCTCGGCCACGGTGTCATCGCCGAGCTCGCCGACGCTGATCACGTCGGAGCGCAACCCGTCCACCACCAGTGACATCCTCATGATGTCATTGTGACATCACTTTGATGTCAGATCAACCCTTCCGTCCGCCCCCGAAGGCAAGAGAAGCCCTAGTCAGCCCCCCGAGGCGTCCTGTACCCGGGTCTTGCCGGCCGAGATGAACGGCATCATCGCCCGCAGTTCGGCGCCCACCGACTCGATCTGGTGGGCCTTGCCCGCATCGCGCAGGGAGGTGAAGTTCGGCCGACCGGCCTTGTTCTCGGCGATCCACTCCTCGGCGAATGCGCCGCTGCGGATGTCGTCGAGGATGCCCTGCATGGTCGCCCGGACGGCATCATCGATCACGCGGGGG
>DATAYX010000147.1:0-1677 GCA_036272355.1 Acidimicrobiales bacterium | reverse complement strand
TCGTTCACCGCCGGAGGCGTCCAGCTCGGCAGCACGCCGGTGACGACCGCAGGCGGAGTGACGACCGCCACCATCGACGCCACGAACCTCCCAGTCGGATCGCGTTCGGTGATCGCGACGTACAGCGGTGACGTCCTCTTCGGTCCCAGCATCTCCCCGGCTGGCGAGGAGACCGTGCACCCTGACAACTCGAACGTCACGATCGCGCCCGCCCCGGCCAACGCCGCTCCGGGCCAGCAGGTCACGTACACCGTGTCGGTGTCGGCTGCCGCTCCCGGAGCCGGCCGGCCGGGCGGCACCGTGTCGCTGACCGACGACGGAAGTCTTGTGACGCGCTGCCAGAACCTTCCCCTGTCGTCGACCGACCCACCCGAGGCCACCTGCAGCGAGGCCTATGACGCCGACGCAACCCACTCCCTCGTCGCCGCCTATGACGGGAACGCCGACTTCGTGCCCTCGACGGCAGACGTAACCGAGACCGTCGCTCCGCGGCCCACCTCTACCGCGGTCACGGTGTCGTCTCCCACCTCGACCACGGGCCAACCGGTCTCTTTCACAGCCACCGTGACTGCGAGCGGCGGGACAGCCAACCCAACGGGGAGCGTCACCTTCACCGACGACGGCACGCCGATCGGCACATCGACGCTGACGACGAGCGGCGGTGTGACCACAACCAGCATGCTCCTCACCACTCTTCCGCTGGGAGCCAATGCAATCGGGGCGTCGTTCGCCGGGGATTCCAACTTCGGCGCCAGCGCGTCGCCTGCCGCACGTGTCTCGGTGACCCGGGCCACGACCGTCTTGAGCCTCAGCAGTTCGGACGATCCGACGACCTCGGGACAGCCGGTCACGTTCACCGCGACGGTCTTCCCCGCCACGGGCTGGGGGGAGACCGGCACCGTCACGTTCTTCTACGAGAGCACTGTCATCGGCATGGCCAGCGTGTCGAACGGCCAGGCGGCGCTCACCACCGCCACGCTGCCCATCGGCACAGGTTCCATCACCGCGATCTACGGCGGCGACGGCAACTTCGCCGGGAGCGACAGCACGTCCACCTGGTCCCAAGAGGTCGATCCCGCCACAAGCTGAGCTGGGGAAATAAAACAAGGGAAACCTTGTTATATTCACCTAGGACGAGCGGCCGAGCCGCTCAGAAGGGTGGTCAGCCATGAGCGTGGCGATCGTCACAGGGGCATCCCGAGGACTCGGGGAAGCGCTGGCAAGCGGACTCGCCGGTTCCGGCTGGTCGGTGGTGATCGACGGTCGGGACCGCACGACGCTCGGGGCGGCCGCGGATCGCATCCGGTCTCACGCCATTGAAGGCGCAGACGTCGTGCCCGAAGCGGGCGACATCACCGACGCCGACCACCGCCATGCGTTGACCGACGCGGCGGTCGCGCTCGGCGGCCTCGATTTACTGGTGAACAATGCCGGCACGCTGGGCGCGTCGCCACTCCCCTCCCTGGCGGACTATCCGCTCGACGAGCTGCGCGTGGCGTTCGAGGTGAACGTCGTCGCACCGCTCGCCCTGGCGCAGGACGCGCTGCCGTTCCTGCTCGACGCGCCCCGCCCGCGTCTGATCGACATCACGTCCGACGCCGGCGTCGAGGCCTACGAGGGCTGGGGTGGCTACGGCGCCGGCAAGGCGGCGCTCGAGCATCTCGGCGCCGTACTCGC